>CACZIP010000001.1 GCA_902781245.1 uncultured Coriobacteriaceae bacterium
ACCCCACTACGAGAACATCCGCGTATTACGTGACACTAAACACGATTACCGCGAATACCAACTCGAGCTGGAGAAGGCGAAATGACAACGATTCCAAGTACGACAGTGGCCCTTACGGTCACCGACGCTTTCCATCCCTCTGAAAGCGAACTCGACTTCGTCGTACGCACCTTCAACGTTCGATTCTCCGATTGGCGCGGCAAACGAATCGTGCTCCATGGAACGAGGGAATATGCGCGCGCCATCGTAGAGTCTTTCGACGAAGCATATCGATTTGCCGCCGTAGTTGCCGATGGCTTTGCGAATGCAACATTCGCGGGCAAGGATGTTTGGACCGACAGGCAGCTTGTCGAAGAAAAGCCTGATCTGGTAATTCTCACAGAACGAGTGCGTCACGCCGAAGCCGTCTACCAGGAAATTGGCACGAAATGCCGAGAGGCAGGCATCGCACTCTTTGACATGTATGGACTGGATTGGCTGGCAATGCGCGACGAGATCGATGGGCAAGGTGCGCACACGTTGGAGGAATGGGTCGATATCGCCGCCCCTTATGACATCGTGAGTTTCGAAGTACCCGATTGCCTGATGATGCCGAACCCGCAAGATGCGGACGTGCCGCTGATCTGCCAACCTTCGATGCGCAAACTCATCAAACGAATCGTGGCACAGGGCAAGCAGGCGCTATTTGTTGGACGCAAGCCCTACACTGCCGAAGAGCAAATCGAGTCGCTCATAGCGTCAGGACTCATCTCCCGCAGAGAAGACGCCCAGGATCTCTTCTTTATGCGCGCGAACGAAGACGGTGCGTGGCGCACTATCCGTGCTGCTTATCCCGATGCGCGCATCTTACACGTGGGGTATGGCATCCCCAAGGAATGTGTGCTGCCTCGGTATTACGGCGTCAACACGTATCGCATGGTGGGTGAGATAGCACCGGACAGCAAACAGCTCCAATACGGCAACCTTGCACGCGAGTCGCTCGACCCGGCGAAGCTGAAAGAACGCTTGGAAGCAGCCATCGAACAGGCAGAGGTCGTTTCGTTCGATATCTTCGATACATTGCTCGTACGCACGACGCTTGTGCCCTACGATGTGTTCGAGATCGTCGAACAACGCGCGGTGGAAATCGGGTTGCCAGCGCAGGGGTTCGCCGCAGCTCGCTTGGCAGCCCAACATAGCGCTGATGGCTATACAGCTGCGCGTATCTACCAAGCAGTGCAGCATGCCCTTGGCTGCAGCGATGCCGAATGTGAAGAGCTCTATCGTATAGAGCTTGAGGTAGAGCGCGAATCCATTTTTCCACGCGATTCAATGTGTTCATTGCTGCACAAGGCGCTCGCAAGGGGAAAGACAGTTGTCCTAATCTCTGACATGTACCATTCTGCTGAAACGATGGTCGAGCTCCTGCAAGCCAACGGCATCACAGGGTATCAGAAGCTCCTCGTTTCGAGCGAGCAGGGCATCCTCAAACGTCAGGGGCTGTTCGATTGCGTGATTTCGCCAGACACCCCCGCAAACCACATCGTTCATATCGGTGATAGCGTCAACAATGATATCGTTCCAGCCAAGGCAGCCGGCATGCAAGCCATCTTCGTCCCTTCCCCGCTCGATCTCGCGTTGACACATGGCATCAATCGAATGATGCGCAAGGATATGACCCTGGAGGAGCGCTGCGAGCTGCAAAGCATAATCGTCCGAGAATATGCCGACCCTTTCGTTGAGCGAAACCTTGCCGTCGTCGAAGGCGCATGTGAGTCAATTCCCATCCCCTCCGTCGCCTCATTCTGTTCGTGGATGTCAAACACACCCTCTCTCGAAAAAGCCGTCGTCCATGTCGCACCCTACGAAAGCCGCATCCCTGTCGAGCTCCGTCGTGCGCTTCTCGCCTGGTACCCCTTCCACACAGGATCACGTGCCCTGTTCTTGGGATCAGATCGGGAGGCATTCACATCACTGCTTGAAGCACATTACAGTATGCTCGATTTCGAGCTCGCACCCAACGTGCAATACGACTTCATCGTCGCGCTCGACGTGCTCGATGGAAATCCTGAGCTGCAAGCGCTCGCCGAACGACTGTCACGCGCATTGGCGCCTGACGGCGTGCTGCTCTTGGGATTCAGGAACCGTTTCGGCGTGAAATATCTATGCGGCGCCATCGACGACGTTGTTGAAAACCCATTCGCCACGTTCGACTCAACCGGCTACCCAGGCACCCATGGACGACACGAAATGCAACACCTCGTCGAATGTGCCGAACTTTCGGCAGACCGCTTGTACTACATCATGCCTGATGCGGGTTTCGCTCAGGCAATCTATACCGACGATTACATTCCCAGTGCGGGAATCCACGACCGCGTGATGCCATTTGACAAGCACAAAAGCCCAATGGTCGCCGTCGAGCGCGATCTCTATCCCGCCATCGTAGAAGAAGGCATGCTTCCAGCTGTAGCCAACTACTACCTGATGGAATGCCGGAAGCCAGATGCTGCGCGTCCCGCCAGGCAGGTTGCCCATGTGGCGCTTTCGCTCGATCGCGGGTTGGCACACTCGTTCATCACCACACTGTTCACCGATGGAACCGCTCTCAAAGCCGCCGCACATCCAGAAGGCCGTGCGGCGCTCGAAGCGCTTTACGCTAACAGCCAGGCATTGCATGCACGTGGCCTTGTGACTGTCGAAACGCAGCTCGAAGACGACGGTTTGCACATGCCCTTCATTAAGGAACAGCCGCTTCTCGCACATCTGGATGCGTTGCTGCCCATTGACCCTGATGCATTCATAGCTGTGTTCGACCAACTCTACGAGGACGTTCTCGCATCGTCGGAACCCGGCACCATCTCGGATACCGACGCGTGGGGCACCTGGCACGCGAGCGCAACAGAACTCTCCCCCATCCTGCAAACAGCCTATATCGACATGGTCCCATACAACTCCTTCTGGTCAAACGGCATACTGCGCTTCTTCGACCAGGAATTCACCGTCGCAAATTGCCCAGCGAAATACGTGCTGTTCCGCGCCCTGCGCTATACGTGGATCCATCTGCCGCATGCGGAACAATTGATTCCACTCGAGCGCATGAAGAAGCGCTTTGGCCTCGAAAAATTATGGGACGACTTCTTGAATTTAGAGGAAAGATTCGTCGAGGAGAACCGCAATCGTGCGCGCTACCGCGACATCTACGAATGGGCACGGTTCGATGCCCGCAGGATTGCAGAAAGCCGACATGCGTTGGCGCAATCCACGCAAGCCGCCGACGATAAGCCCTATCGCATTGGCCTGCTCATGGGTGTATTCGACCTGTTCCACGTGGGACATCTACGGCTCATCAAGCGCGCTAAAGCTCGCTGCCAGTTCTTGCGAGTTGCCGTACTCTCCGATGATCTCGTGCGCAAATTTAAAAACATCACACCCACCATACCGCTTTCCCAGCGCATGGAAATCATCGCAGCCATAGACGGGGTCGATGAAGTTGTCGCCATCGAGGATGAGCCCTCACGTCTCGTGGAATGGCATCGCCGGCCCTTCGACTGCTTCTTCTCGGGCGACGATTACGCAGGAAATGAATACTGGGCACAAGAGCGTATCGAATTGGAAAAGCTTGGCGCAACCATCGAATTCTTCAGCTACACCGAAGAGCAAAGTTCTTCGAAGATTCGAGATGCACTCGAAGGACGCACCACAAACAAGAGGTTATCCGATTGAAAGTACAAGACGGAAAGCGGAGCTCATGACACGTGGATTCGTAACAATTGCAACTGGCAGGAAGCGTTACTACATCATCGCTGCTAACTTGCTTGCGTCGTATCGACATTTCTCTGCCAGCCCTCTGCCTTTCGCAATCATCTGCGACGCTGAGAATGACTACACCAAGCTTTTCGACGATATAGTACTACTCGACAACCCTCACCGTTCTTATTTGGATAAGCTCGTCCTGCCGCGCCTCGCACCATACGATGAAACCATTTTCATTGATGCAGATTGCCTCGCTTATCGCGACCTAAACGATTACTGGAACTACTTCGAACAGGCGGCGGATTTTACCGCATTCGGCACAACCCATCCCGCCGATTTCCCCTATGCGTGGTTCAAAAAGAATGACGTGGACGAATATGCCGACCGCATCGAGTTCGTGCCAGACTTTATTGGGGGCGTCTACTTCATCAGAAAAGATGCGACACTTAATGCATTCTCCGATACGTGTACCCACATCCTCGAAAACTACCATCGCTATACGTTCCGTCAGTTCTCACAACCAGCTGACGAACCTATCTTCGCCCTCGCCATGGCAGTTCATGGTTTTAAGCCGGTCGATAAAGCACAAGCTCCTATCTGCTTCTTCCCACACGAAACGAGCTTTACATCCGATATCACGACGGGTCAAGTACGTTATACAAGCAAGTACGAAAGTGACTGCGGTGAACGCCGATGGGCCTATATGGTCCATTGGGGCAGCGGCAACACGTCGAAACCGCCTTACATCACCGAAGCAGCCCGCTTGAAATCTGCTATTCGCGAGCGCGGGAAACTCGCAACAACATGCGGAGCCATGTGTGCATGCGCGCCTTATTATGCAAAAACAGGTATGAAGTGGGTTTTGTCGAAGCTCCATTTGCTCGATGTCGCACGTAGGGTGAAAAGCTCGCTTGCATCACCCCATCGCGACAACTCATCATCAGTTTCTCGATAGCGACGACCGGCTCTATCCCGAGACGATAGAAAGCTCTCTGGGGGCACTTGATCAAGCTGAGGCTGGCATGGTCATCTTCGAAGCGCGCTACAAGATGAAAATGCGGAAAAGAAACGCCAGGAAATCCTCGATTATCTTATGCGCTCTGAGCCCCCGCTCGCATTGAATGCCATCGCAGCGGTGATCCTGGCACGAATATCGCTTATGCCGTCATTTTATGAATTTGTCATTGTTATCATCAATTATCATAATTAGTACAAATCGCCAACGTTCTTGTGGTTTCATTTCGTGAGGGGAAGCTATGAAATCGATTTCGCTGAGCAGGTGGATATGCATCGGCTTTTCCGCATTGCTGATAGCCATCAGCTTTCTTGTCGGATGCCAATCATCCACTGCATCCTCCGCCACTTCGGCATCAGCCGCCAGCTCGGCATCGTCCGCCGATGTGGAAACCGCAGTTACCTTCAGCGTGGAGTCCGGCGCATACCAAGCACAGTCCATCGATCTCACGCTTAGCAGCTCCTCGGGCTTGCCTATCGTCTACACGACGGACGGGTCATTGCCTACCGCTTCTTCCGTGCGCTTTGATGGCGCAATTTCGATCGATTCGAGCGATACCAACAGGGCCCTCATAACCCGGCTCAACAACGAGATACCCGATTTCAGAGCGATTGTCGTGGACGATTCGCTTCCAACAGCAACTGTAATCAGGGCAGCCGTCTTGCGTCCTGACGGAACAGTTGGCCCAACTTTCACGAACACATATTTCGTAGACGAGGACCTCGTGCAGATGTTTGACAGCATCATGGTCGTTTCACTTGTAGTCGACCCAGCCAATCTTCTCGATTACGAGAGTGGCATCATGGCGAAAGGAGCCATCTACGACGAGCATCGCGCAGAAAACGAGCTCCTGAGCAACGGAAACCAACATGATGTTCAGGCAAACTACACTCAAAAAGGCCGCGATTGGGAGCGAGAAGCCACCATCGAACTCTTCGACGGTTCCAACACGCTTTCGTACGAAGCGCCTTGCGGAATACGCTTGCGCGGACGTGTGTCGCGCATATATGCGCAGAAGAGCTTCAACGTGTATTTCAAGGATTCGTATGGGACCAAAAAGATGGAATACCCGCTGTTCGGCGATATCGCAACGTCATCAAACGGGGATCCAGTAACCACTTACAAGAGCTTCTGCTTGCGATCGGGCGGCAACGACACGGAACTGTTGCGCTACCGAGATAGCCTTCTGCAGGAAACGCTCGGTGGCTACGATTACGCCACGCAAGCCTCGCGTCCAGCAATCGTCTTCTTGAACGGGGAGTTCTATGGCGTCTACAGCCTTGCAGAGAAATATTCAGATTCCTACATCGAAAGCCATTATGGAGTCGATTCTAAAAATGTGGTCATGTTCGAAGACGGGGAACTCGACGAGGGCGTCGACGAAGACCAAGCTCTCTACAACGAACTCATAGAATTTGCAGAGCGCGACCTGGCAGACGAAACCACATGGAATGAATTCAACAATGTGGTCGACGTTCAATCTATGGCCGACTATTATGCAACTCAATTATTCATCGGCAATTACGATTTCGATGAAACGCAGAACTGCCGCATATGGAGGGCACGCGATCCTGAAGAGGATAGCGCGTATGCCGACGGGCGATGGCGCTGGATGCTATACGACACCGAGTTTTCCACTGGGCTGTACGGCCTCCAGGTAACACAAGCCGACTACGACACAATGAAACAATATCTGGAGATATGCCCGCTCTTTGCCGCAGCGATGCGCAACCCAACCTTCCGCGAGCTTGTCCGCAGCCGCATCATCGATCTTTCGCAAAACGCATTCGAACCTACCCGAATTACCACCTTGTTCGACGAGTGGTGGGTGGTTTGGAAGCCGTGGATTAACTTGAGCTGCAAGCGATTCGCGACAAAAATCGACAGTGCTGAGCAGAGCTTGACCTTTGCGAAAGACTTCTTCGCCCGACGCGCGGATTGCATCATCGATTTCTTTGACCTGCATGTGGCGGAGATAGCTGCACAAAGTTAAGGACAGGTCCCGCCCTTCAGGCACAGGCTCGGGCAAATCGGCGGCGGAACGCTCCAGCACGACATCCAGAGCTGGTGGGCGCGCAAACGCGGTCGGGATGACCCCAATCGGCTCATCGGCACCACGCAAAAAACAACGGGCGATGCGTTTTTGGCGCTCGACGACGTGAGCCTTTCAGTCTACGAAGGAGAAGCGCTGGGAATCATCGGCCGCAACGGCGCAGGCAAGAGCACACTGCTCAAACTACTGTCGCGCGTGACGGTGCCAACGACGGGCCAGATTCTCGTCAGGGGCATGATTTCTTCCATGCTCGAAGTGGGCACCGGCTTTCATCGGGAAATGACCGGTCGCGAGAACGTGTATCTCAACGGCGCGATACTGGGGATGTCCAAGCGAGAAATCGACGAGAAGATGGAAGACATCATCGAATTCGAGGAAATGAGCCGTTTCATCGACACGCCCGTGAAGCGATACTCGAGCGGCATGTATGTCAAGCTCGCCTTCTCTGTTGCCGCCCACTTGGACAATGACATCATGGTCATGGACGAAGTGCTTTCGGTGGGAGATGTCATGTTCCGCGCAAAGAGTCTCGCCAAGATGCAGCAGGAAGCGAGCGGCGGCAAGACCATCCTCTACGTGAGCCACAACATGTCCACCATCAGAAAGCTTTGCGACAGATGCGCGGTGCTCCGGGAAGGCAAGCTCGTGTACTTGGGCGCTACCGAAAAGGCGATCGAAAAGTACCTGGACACGATCCTGGACAATCGAACGTCGAGGGACCTATCCCAAATGCCGAGGAGCGCGCGTCTAACATCGCGCAAGATGATCCTCACGCATGCTGAATATCCTGGGAAGGACTGCATCCAATTCGAAGATGGAGAAAAGCTGACGATGCGCCTTCACTGGGAGGACCTGGACGATTACGAAGACCTTTGCTTACGCGCAGAAGTCTGGACCATCGAGGATGTCCTGCAAGCGAGCGGCGTAATCCACAACGTGTGCTCGGGCAAGCGCGGTGATTCACACGACGTGACGATAGAGTTGGACATCTCGCGGTTCGCGAGTGCTACCTACAAAACGAAGTTCACGTTCTTCTTCCGCGATAGGTTCGGGGGCATTCACGATACGGACAGAGTAATCGGATTGTTCTTCGAGAGGGTTTCGCAAGACGAAGCCCTCTGGGATGTCTCGAATTGGGGTTATATCCATCTCGATGATCTACGAGTGCTGCAATCCTAAGCAAGAACCGCTGAAACGGAAATCGACAGAAGGAAAGTTTACTCGGAGATTTCAATATCTACATCGTGCAAGCGAATGGCACCCCAGTAGTTGTGGTGCCAATCAAGATAATTCTTTTCGTCGAGCTCTACCACCACATCGAACACCACTCCCGGGTACACGCCGTCGAGAATATCTTCATTGCCTTCTTCATCGTGGAAAAACGCTACAAGATCGGCGCTATACTGCCCTGTCGTCAAATGCGACAAATCCATGCGCATATGGATTTTGTTGACCCCTTCGTGTAGATCGACGAACCCTCTCGAGAGCATTGTGCCGATCTTTGTGCCATCTTGCGACCAGAGCTCGAAGCGGAAGCCCACCTGCGCAAGCGGACGCAAAGCCGTGCACGACAACTCCAACTCCACCGTTTCATCAGCGGCGAACGTAGGAGCGTCTTTACCGAGGATATCAAGCGTGTCGATGTTAAGCCGTCGGTTGAGCCGCAAGTATTCGTCATAGGGACGATAGCCATCATCATATTCATAGTGCGTTTGCAACAACGTGTTGCCACCACCCAGATAAAGAGCAACGGCCGCATCAACATCGCCATCAAAGACGATCTTCCCCGCATCCATGACAATGCAGCGGTCACACAAACGTTTGATGGTGCTCATATTGTGACTCACATACAAAACGGTCCTATGTTCCTGTTTTGCAGCTTGCCGCATTCGGTCGAGACACTTGTGCTGGAATTCCATATCGCCAACTGCCAGCACCTCGTCCATAATCATGATTTCGCTGTCCAGGTGCGCAGCAACTGAGAAGCCTAGCTTCACGTACATGCCGCTTGAGTAGCGCTTTACGGGCGTGTCGATGAAGTCGCGAACTTCCGAGAACTCGATGATGTCTTCCATCTTCTCGTCGATTTCACGGCGCGACATACCCAAGATAGCACCGTTGAGATAGATGTTTTCACGACCTGTCATTTCGCCATTGAAGCCCGTGCCAACTTCAAGCATAGATGCGACTCGGCCATACAGGTCGATTTCGCCTTCCGTGGGGGCTGTGATGCGACTTAGGATCTTGAGCAGTGTCGACTTTCCAGCACCGTTCTTCCCGATGATGCCGAGCGCCTCGCCCTTGTACACCGTGAGATCGAGGCCATCGAGCGCATAGAAGTCATCATCCCTCTTCGGTGCAGCACCATCGACTTCGCCAGACCGTTCTATCTGCCTCCGCTCGCGCCATTCTTTTATGTCGCCTTGGAGCGTACCGCTGCCAATCTGACCAAGACGATAACGCTTACGCAAGCCCGAAATCGCAATGATCGGTTCACGTTCGGTGTTCTGTCTGCTTGTCTGATGCGCCATATCTACACCGTATCCACGAACGTTCGCTCCACGCGATTGAACATAAGGATGCCGCATACCGCACACACCAGCGCAACCACGATGCTAATTCCCGTTGTAATGGGATCGATGGTCCCCGAGCCCAGCAGGGCGAATCGAAGCCATTCTACTGGCGCCGTTACCGGATTCAGCATCACGACGGTTCGCAGTATCCCTTCGGGAATCTGCGAAAGCGGGTACACGATGGGAGTGCCGAACATCCAAAGCTGCATTCCGAACGACACGAGAATTTGCAGGTCGCGATATTTTGTCGTCAAGCTGGACAAGATGATGCCCACACCCATACCTAGAACACAAAGATGCACAAGAGCGAGTGGAATGATCAGCCACATCAACCAGTTCGGGCTTACCGTGCCTTGCACGACGAAGAACGCCACCAATGCAAGCACGAGAATCATCTGTATGCCGAACCGGATGAGCCCTACGAGTAGATTTGAAACAGGTACAGTGAGCCGCGGGAAATATACCTTGCCGAACACGTTTGCATTCGCAATGAACGTTGCCGCATTGTCGGTGACCGCTGATGCAAACAAGCCCCATATAGCCGTGCTCGCTAGATAGAACAGGATTTGGGGTACTCCATTGGTACTGATGCCGGCTATGACGCCAAACACAAGCATATAGGCGATGCTCGACAGAAGCGGACTGATGATTATCCACGCAGGCCCCAGCACCGTCTGCTTGTACGTGAGCGTGAACGTCTTTTTCGTGAGCAGCACGATGAGGTCGCGATATTGCCAAACTTCACCAAGGTTGAGCCCTACGCACTCCGTTTCGGAAGATATGTGGACATGATAGGTCATAGCAAATAGATTAACCCCCTCTTGGAGCTTGTTTCGTGAGGCTCTCGCCAAGAGTCACCATAGTATAAATCGAGCCACTTCTCTGCATTTCCCGGAACGGGGATGGTGGTACCTTCAAATGATACGCGGACCGCGTGGGCAATATCGGCTTCAGCGAACCGCACGTGATTGGGCCTGCGGCGATAGTTCCCGGTGAAGCAGGTGAGCAAGCCCGTGGGCTTCACCGCTGTGCAGGATGCGCGCAACCCGCGGCAAAGCGCAGAACGACTCACCAGGTCGGCGAGCAGGAAGTATGCACTTACTTTGTGGGGATCGGCATCCCAGATTTGCTCGAGATTGTCATAGGTCTTCGCATAGAGCAGCCTTTGCCATGTGCGCACGATGCGTTGCCGCTTCTCGACCTCCGCATCGTCGAGAGGACAATTGTCGAGGGGAAGAATATCTATCCACACCCCCTCCTCTTCTGAATGCTTATCGTTCTCCGACCTCTCTACAATCGCAGATAGATTGCGTAATTTAGCATAACCGCCGGTGAAGCTCGCAGCATCATTTTCGGGGGTCTGAAGAACAAACGGTTCGGGAAATACACCACATGCAGCCAGTTCAGTCAAACGATCGTAATCTGCGCGGGGCATAGCCACATCGATATCATCGTCTCCTGAAACGAAGCCGCCCTCGCGCACGGCTCCAAGCAACGTGCCGTGCGTCGCAACGTACTTCAGATCGAATTCTTCGCACACGGCATCGAAAACATCGAGCAACTCGAGCATCGCATACGTAATGTCGCGCTTCGCAATCTGATTGCCGTCCATGCAAACGTCGCCTTCAACTGCATCATCACTTGCAGCTGCGTCGCCAACTGGATTGTTGAGCGGTATCAGTTCGTCAATCCGCTTCGTAAGCACACGCCCGCTCAAGTCATCGACGAGTGTCATGCTGTCTGTGTCGCACAGGTCGAGATACGGCATTATGGCATTCAGGAAGGCTGGAGATATCACGTCGCCTTTTTCGTACCAATGCCTGAAATACTCGCGCGCGAAAAGCTTGACACCTTTATGCACATCTTGAAGAATCCGCAGCTCTCCAGAAGTGCGGTATTCAGTGCTGAAAACTGGCGTTCCGTCATCGTCGAAGCCTTTCAACGATGGTTCGGTTGAGCTCAGGTAAGGTTCGAGGACGAGATAGCGCGAGAAAAAGCTCACATGTTCGCTGTCGAAATAGAGCGAACATGTGAGCTTGCGAGAGATGTTGTTCCCTATGCGCGATCCAAAATAGAACCCTTTGAGACAGAAGGGAGCGAACCGCTCGAGTTGACGCTGGCACGTTCCCGCACCAACGAACTCGACAAACGCATATGTTTTTCCCAAGCCGAGACCGCACGAAGCGAAATAACTCAGGGAATTGTCACGCTCGACCGTCGAGACAATTGCAGCACGACTAGCATTGCGCGACGTATAGAAATACCTCGACAAAGGATATGGCCCCCCCGCGCATTGGCTCCGGAAGATATCGTACACGCCTTTCACAAGAAACCCGTCTCGCGAGACGAACAACGCTTCCTCGAATACTTCCGGAGATTTCGCAAAACAATCCGCCAACCACGTCACAAACCCGACAACCAGAGGCGCAACTATTGCAACAACCTTGGCAGACCGTTTGTCAATAGCGTCGGAAATATCGGGCAAAACCGCACGCGCGCACGACAAGAGGCGATCATCAGGCGCTCGCCCCTCTTCAACTACCTCGTCTTCATACCAAATTCCCCTCGGAACAATCTCTTCTCTCAAGCCTTCGAGTCGAATGCCGTTTGGCACTTCCAACAAACTCGTCAATACAGATCGCTTGCCATAACAGAGGGGAATGTAACAGTCGCGAAGGATATCCATGCCGATGTGAACCGTTGCACCTGAAGGCAGATGCCTGTACATGAGTCGATAGAGGCCGTTTTCGGCAAATGAATCCGTTTCTGCCGCCAAGAACAACGGTCCCGTATTCGCCAGGCCAGCTTGTTCGAGTAGAGATAGAGCGGTCTTCTTGTCCACTGCGGGATCGACGCAATAGTATGCAACCTTCTTGCCTTTTGCGAGTTCGTAGGCAAGAATCGAACTGAGGCACTCGGAAATATCCACCTGATTTCGAATGCACTTTGCAATTTCCATTGTCGCCGCCGCGCCGATAAGCAACCCTATGCTAACGCAAAGGGAGTTGCTCGACTCGATTTCTTCCAGCTTGCTTTCCAACGATTGCGCGATTGCTCGCTGAGTCAACGCCTCTATGGCCTCGCAATCGTTGCCATACATGTCTAGTAAGCGCACTCCAGCATCGAAGCATCTTTCACGAATGCGGCTGATGACAGCAAGAGCAGAAGTAAACTTAGCAGCGACGATAAGCGCATCAATTCCCTGAGAAAGAACGGCTTCGAGACTCGATACCACGAACTCGTCCACCGTCTCGCCAATTGCATTGTCGTCGGCAATCGCCACAACATCGAAGCACCGACCTTCGGCGTCGAGAATGTAATGCGCATTTGCGCCTGACCCATACAATGCAACTCGTCTACCTTGAAGGTTCTTGCTCGCAGACAAAAGCGCTGCGAGACGATAGTCCGTTTCGCACTCAAAGTCTGCTGGTTTGCGAATTGAAACCCCAGCGTCTTTACATAGAAGCCTGTTCACCGCATCAACGCCTTAAAAACTCTGCGGTTTTCATGATGCCCTCATCGACTGAAACGTGCGGCTGCCAGCCGAGCATCTCCTTCGCTAACGAGATATCCGGTTTACGCCGTGCAGGATCGTCAGAAGGCAGGTCGCAGAACACCACCTTTGAGGATGAGCCCGTGAGGGCAATCACCTTTTCGGCGAGCTCGAGCATGGTGAGCTCCTCGGGATTCCCCAGGTTAACCGGACCTGTGAACCCTTCGCATTCCATCATGGACACGAGCGCATCGAGCATATCCTCCACGAAGCAGAAGCTTCGTGTCTGGGTGCCGTCGCCATATATCGTGACGTTTTCCCCCGCAAGGGCTTGAGAAATGAAATTCGTCATCACGCGTCCATCGTCAACACGCATGCCGGGGCCATATGTGTTGAACACTCGGACAACGCGGATTTCCACGCCATACATACGGTGGTAGTCGAAGAACAAGGTTTCCGCAGCACGTTTCCCCTCGTCATAGCATGCACGCACGCCGATAGGATTCACATTTCCTCGATAGTTTTCCCGCTGCGGATGCTCCAGCGGATCTCCGTAGATTTCGCTGGTCGACGTCAGAAGCACTCGTGCATTGGTGCGGCGAGCAAGCTCGAGCACGTTGATGGCACCGAAAACGCTCGTCTTCATCGTGGCGATAGGGTCGGCTTGATAAAAAGGGGGGCTGGCTGGACATGCGAGGTTGTAGATATGACCAACTTTTTCAATCGAGTTGAAGGCGCTTGCATCAGCCACGTCGGCTTTCAGGAACGAGAAGTTCGGATATGCAACAAGATCGGCTATGTTTTCTTCTCGGCCCGAAATCATATTATCGAGACATACAACCCGTTTGCCTTCTCCCACAAGGCGTCTACATAGGTTGGAACCGATAAAACCAGCGCCACCTGTCACAAGCGCCGTTTTGTCAAACCCCACGATTACTTTCCTCCTGTTTTTAAGCCAAGCCCAACGGCGCATGCCCAGACCACTAACGTCTGATCCTTTTCTTTATTTTCCTGACTGCCCTAATGGCCTGCTTTCCCGCTTTGTAAAGCCGGGGATGTGATAAATGCACTCCAACTCTGAACTTGTTCAAAAGATAAACACAGCGAGGAACAGTATACGTTTGCATTTCCGCGCCGAGGTAGCGCGCAACATTGGCCTTCATCTCCTCGGCATATTTTGCAGCGGTAATTATTACAACATCAAGGTTGAGGGAAGCCGCGTCTGCAATACCAATGACTGGTTTTCCACAAAACGTTTTACCTGGAGCTGCATCTGTTTCTAAAAAAAAGCAAGATCTCCCCTTCGTGTCGAACACCTTGAGAAAGCCCTTGCATGCCATGCCTGTTCCGTAGAATCCAATACGAGATGCCGACTCGATTATCGGCACATTACAATGTATCAGTGATTTCACCAGGTCCTTCGTAAGAACGACAGGCGAATTCGGCCACACAGCGACACCATCCGCGAGGTTTATCACCGCAGAAAGGTGCATGGACCTGACGGCATCGGGAAGATCATCTCGAGCGCATTCCTCGCATAGGAACCGGACGAAGCATGACGTCAGCTCGCGAAGGTACTCTGTTGGCTCAAGCCCCGAAAACTCCCTAAAACGGCAATCTTTCACACCGCTCACGTTTTGTATCATCATCAGGTGTGCCCGATCGTGTTCTGCACGCGCCAAACTGCATAAGATGGCATGCACATCGAAACTGCTATCTGCTAAAACGTGCGTGAATCCCGATCGGACGTTCGACCCTGAGCGCGAGCGATAGCGATGAAGCCTGAGCGGCACGAATTTCATCCGCTTAGCTGCCATGAAGATTCGCACAATCCAGTCGTTGTCTTCGAAGTAGATGCCCTCGACAAAAGTCAAATTGTTCTCAATAAGAAACGAGCGGTCGAAGTATTCGAGCCAGCAGAGGAAACCTATCATTCCTTCGGGGAAATAGCGGTTCCAAAACGAGACCCCATCAATGACATCTTCATCGATTATCCCGCGACGATCACGAAAATCGCGAAACAGTTCGGGGCGCACGACGTTGGGGTCGTCGACGAATCCGGCGGTTTCGAACGTTACAAAATCCAAGTCAAATTCCTTGCAAACTCGGTAACACGTTTCAAAGTGCTCGGGAACAATCCAGTCGTCAGAATCCATGAAGTAGACGTACTCGCCGCGAGCTTCCAGGAGGCCACGGTTACGAGCTGCCCCTTGCCTAAGATTGGGTTGCTGGATTACACGAACTCTCGGATCGCGGTCTTCATAGGAGCGCTCTATCTCAAGGCTACCATCGGTCGAGCCGTCATCGACGAGAATGACTTCAATTTCTTGCTGGGTCTGTGCGAGCACGCTGTCGAGACAGGCCGGCAAGTATTCCTGCGTGTTGTATACGGGAATGATGACCGAGGTTTTCGGAACGGGAGCGCTTGCTGTGAACGAGGCATTCGCGATGGCTGCTGATTTGAGCATATGGTTATACCTCCAGCTTAATCGCTAAAAACGCCGATGGCATTGAAGTATCCCCGAATATCCCGTCCGTGATTCGAGCTACCATGTGTAACTCCTTGCAGCACGCCCTTCAAACTCGTTTGCCTTTACCAGAAGGCATGTGTAATCATACAACGTAAATCAGGGCACATGTGCTCAAGCATAGCAACCACTGAAAGAGATGTTTCACCATGCTGTTCATTTCCAGGCGCTACCTTTGTATCTATCGCTCGAACGAGAAACTCGACGTCGTGGAAAAACGCAATTTGCGAGAACTCCTTGAAGCAAGGCCTTCAAATACCATCTATTTCGAAACCGCCGATAACAAGCTCTACGGCATGATTTCCTATGGGGACATCCGCAAGGCAAGGGATGGGATAGTGCGCATAAACAATTCTTTCGTTTCCCTCGAGCGCGATGCATATATGGAAGCTCGGGAACGTTTCCGTAGGTCAAACAGCATCTGTGAAATACCCGTTGTTAAAAATGGCCAGCTTGTTGGCGAGTTTCACAAGTTTGACGATGAGCTCATGATCGACCGCGCCGTGGACCTTGATAACAACGCATACGCACCTGCCTATTTTGCGAGGCTTCGCAACGTCGCTATTGTAAAGCCTCCTGCGTCACGCGATTACAAAATGCGTTATTTCGAGAAGCTGAAACGCATCTTTGATCACTATGCAGTCGCATACACGGTCCTGGAAGTTTCAGATATCGCGCAGAATCTCACGCGCTTCGACAGGTTCTTCGTCGTAGACGAGCAAGAGCGGCGAGGGGTGCATATTATCATCTCCCTCTTCGAAGACAAGCAGCATTTCTTTTACAAGATAGTCACGTTCCTCAGAATGCTCAACAGAATCGAATCGGATGAGGCAATCGACTACAAGAAACTATTCTCCGAGCTCGAAAAGCGAGGCGTCGAGACGGTCCTCATGACCACGAAGCGCAATGATTCCAATTACGTCGTAAAAACGGAAAAGGAAATGAAGGAGCGGTTTCCCACAGTTGCCAACAATCTCAACGAGCTCATGGTGCAATATGAGCAGCAATTCTTTGACGACCTCTACGAGAAGACGTACGCTCGCGAAATCGAAGCTTGTCATTTCTCCATCCAAAGAGTTCGAGATGGTATACGCCTGAAAGATATCAAGAGCGAACTCGTGAACGTCGAGCATGGGGAACGAGCAACGGTCGACCAGCCCGACGACTACGAGCGATGCATCTACTTCTTTGGACAATGCCTGATTATCGGAGCGTACGTTGACGATGCGCACACAATCGAAAGCTATTTGCAAGCCATGGTCAATGAAGCAGGTTATAAAGCGCGCATTGTGAATTGCGGATGCTGGGGAAATGCCATCCAGAGCGTTGTCCGAATGCTTGCCACCCCATTAAGGGAAGGCGACATCGTGGTGATGCTGTCAGAAGATCCCGATGTAGACACCACGAATCTGAAAACCGTCGATCTATGGCAAACACTCGAAAAAAACGGGGCCCCTTCCCAATGGATGCTCGACATTCCCTTCCATGCCAACCATCATGTTTCGGAGCTATGTGCAAAAGCGCTCTTTGACGTCATTTTCGATTCCAGATACAAAGACAAGCCGAGAAGCACTGAAGTAATCACGCAGGGCTTCGACATCGTGGACCAGTTCTTCACACAGAATTATTTCCACGGTCAAGACCTGAGACGTTTCAATCGGGTAGCGTGCTGCGTCTTCAATGGCAACCCTTTCACCAACGGGCACAAGTATCTTATCGAGACCGCCTCGAAAGCTGTAGACCACGTATATCTGCTCTCGTTGAGGGAGAATTGCAGCATGTTTTCCTTCAACGAACGCTACGCGATGGCTGTTGACGCAACGAGTAACTTGCCTAACGTCACCGTCGTGCCAGACAGCCTTTCAGTCGCTGACGCCACCAACTTCCCCGCATATTTCATCAAGGTTTACGAAGGTGATGCCGAAGAGCAAATCGAACGACACGTCGAAATGTACGCCGCCATAGCAAAACCGCTTCATACCACACATCGCTATGTTGGGGAAGAAGCCCATGACCTCGTAGCCAATGGCATCAATGAGGCGTGTAAGAGAATTCTCCCCCGTTACGGAATCAAAACGGTGGTGGTCAAACGCAAGGAGGACGACAGCGGAGTCATCACAGGATCATGCGTCCGAGAACTTGCCGCTAACAACAATCCCAGACTTGACAGTCTTGTCCCAAAGGCAACCGCCAACATCATCCGCTGCAAGGAGATCAACGCTTTTTAGTTTCCGAAGGGCATCGATGGGCAACCGTCGCTTTCACAAGATGGCATAAGCGCCCCGAATGAGCCGTTCGCAAGAATCATCGTCTCGGCTGCATCATAACTCGTAAATGTAGTCGACGACGCATCTTCCCTCGTCAATAGCCCATTCGCCTTCCTCCTGCGGCTTGTTCCTGAATGTCTCCTTCGCTGCTTCGAGCATCTCGCGATCTGAGAGCTTGCCCTCAAGACGATTGCTCATAAGCGACCTGAAACGCGGTAACGTATCAAATGAATATCGATACACTGGCGAACAGGTCACATCAACGTCTTCGAGGTAGCTCTTCGTGTTGGGGTCTATTTCGGGGAAGCAGTATTGCGCCTCAATCCAGTTCATAGGAAATTGCAACTCTTTTCTCAAGGGGCTGCTCGTCTTTGAACAAGACGAATCTTTGTAATATCAATACGTCCATCTCGGTGCTCATAAAGCAACGGTACGCATCTTCCGGCGAGCATACTATCGGCTCCCCTCGCACGTTAAACGAAGTATTCACAACAACACCGCAACCCGTACGCTTCTCGAAGGCTTTGATTATCCCGTAGAAGAATGGGTTGGTTTCCTTTTCGACTTTCTGCACCCTCGCACTATAGTCAACATGAGTCACTGCGGGTATATCTGAGCGCCTTGAATTGACAATGGGTATAAGGTCGGGATCGTCGCTCAGCCGATCTTTGAACATATCACCCTCCCCCTCGCGGTTCTTCACGTATGAGCAGAAGAGCATATAGGGTGAATGCAATCCATCTTCGAAATAATCGGAACACCGCTCCTCGAGAACGGCGGGCGCAAACGGCCTAAACGACTCTCGGTACTTAATGCTCAGGTTCAAACGTGCTTGCATGGTTTCCGACCGTGGGTCGGTGATAATGCTTCGATGTCCCAAGGCGCGGGGACCGAATTCCATGCGTCCGGAAAATAACCCAACGATCTTCTGGTCTGCGAGCAAATCGGCAACCGTTTCCTCCAGCTCATGGGGCTGCATGAGCTGATAGGGGATGCCCTCTTCTTTGAGAAACGCTTCAATATCATCATCTGAATACTCCGGGCCCAAGAAGCTTCCCCGCTGAGCATCGGGACGCTTCACAACACGCGGTTGTCCTCGTTCAACGTGATAATAAGCGAGCGCCGCCCCGAGCGCGCCGCCCGAATCACCCGCTGCAGGCTGCACCCAAATATCGTCGAATAAGCCTCTTCTGGCCAGCTTCCCGTTCGCGACACAATTGAGAGCAACTCCCCCGGCCATGACGAGTCTCGACTCCCTAGCAAGGTTCCTTGCTGTGCGCGCAAGCTTCAAAACAGCCTCCTCGACGACAGCTTGTGCCGACGCGGCTATGTCCATTTCACGTTTAGTTATCTGGGATTCCGGCTCTCGCTTCGGCCCACCGAACAATGACGCGAACCGTTCGTTTGTCATGGCTCGTCCATGCTGGAAGTCGAAATATTCGAGATTAAGACGAAAAGACCCGTCATTTTTGATGTCAATTAGTTTTTCCCTTATTAAATCGACGTATGTCGGATTGCCATAGGGAGCCAAGCCCATAAGTTTGTAGTCGCCATAATTCACGCGGAACCCACAAAAACTGGTAAAGGCACCGTAGAAAAGACCGAGCGAATGGGGATAATCGATTTTTTTCAGAAGCCGGATATCGTTGCCTGAGCCAACGCCGATCGCAGTCGTGTTCCATTCGCCGACACCATCGATAGTTAGAATTGCGGCGCTTTCGAAAGGTGAGGGATAGAACGCCGACGCTGCATGCGAGTAATGGTGCTGAACCGCGAAAAGACAGTCTTCTTTCCCCAGCTTCCCTAAATGCGAACGAAGAAGCTCCTCTATCCAGAGCTTCTTCCCAAATAGGGCACGGGAGCTCAAGTTAACAAGTTCGCTGGCATCGTCGTCAACTGCAGTTATGTTCGAAACATACCTATGCAACGAGAGAAGCGGATCGTCATAGAAGACAACTGCATCAAGCTGACCGCCTGTCAGATTGCCCCCCGCACGTAAGCAGTAATCGATAGCGTTAACTGGTAGTGACTTATCAAGCTTCACACGCGTGAAACGCTCCTCTTGGGCAGCAGCGACAATGCTCCCGTCGCATACAAGCGCAGCGGCAGAGTCGTGATAAAGCGCCGAGACACCGAGAACATACATGCTACAGCCGCTCCTTCAATAGCTGGTATACATGCTCGGCGATGATGCGATTTGCAGCATCGGAATAGTGACATCGATCGATGTATGCGCCATCTTGATGATGGAACATGTCAAGAAAATTGAAATAGAAATCATCGTCGCGAGCACCGAAAAGAAAAGCTCTGCCCCATTTATGGTTCTCTGACGTGAAATACATGTTTTCGAATAACGAGTTTATCCGCATGCATGCATTCATGGGCTGCAATATCGCTATAAACTCTGCTCCTTCTTCTTCGACAACAAGCTTCATGTACTTTTCCACGCGACGCCAGAATTCGAAGGGGTTATCACCGTGAACCTGTTCGAATTTGTTCTCCTGTGCACGCTGATCGTTTACACCACTCAAACTTATAACGAAATCGGGCTTGAGCGCATGGATATCGCGCAGCAGACGGGACATTTCCTGTGTCACGCCATTGCCCTCGTTTGCGCCGTTGAAAACAACAGCTTTGACCCCATCTGCCTCGAACATTTTGTACAGTTTTTCGACCCAGCTTTCCGGATAGTACAATTCGGTTGATGTGCTGCCACCAACAACAACAATGCGCACAGTCGCTTCGGCCTCATCTCCATGCACCATCCATCCCGGCTTACCGCCGAGGCACGAATAATCGATGCTAGCTAACATCCGAACGTCATACTCATAATCCACAACGTGATTCAGCAAATACTCATTGTTTACAGACAGCTGTAAAGAGCCACAATCGGCTTTCTCCATTGAATAACCGAGGTCGTATGCGGCTCCGAGCATTTCGAGTCGCTGACGGTTTGAGAAAGACCCGATGATCACTGCGCTTCGATCGGAATCTTCGTCAGCCAAATCCCAAATATCCCCCGCGCTTTCGCCTTTGCGGGTCATGAAAACCTCGCGATCCACGTTTATCCCATAGGCCGACAACAAGCGGCTTAAAAGTGCTCGTGAAGCATCATCCCCACAACAGAGCAAGAGACGACGGTGTTCTTTTGCAGACTTGTCTAAAACATATACAAGATTATCTCCCCAGAGTGAAAAGTGCGGCACAACCTCCCGAATGTATATCGTCCCGCGAAATCCGATTGCGAGCAAAACTGCTACTTCATCCCCTATCTGGCAATGGGAATCCGCAGCCACGATCACGGCATCGTCCGCATTCAGAGGAGCCTC
Source organism: uncultured Coriobacteriaceae bacterium (assembly GCA_902781245.1). Classification (GTDB taxonomy): domain Bacteria; phylum Actinomycetota; class Coriobacteriia; order Coriobacteriales; family Eggerthellaceae; genus UBA9715. The sequence continues at coordinate 20,991 of CACZIP010000001.1, forward strand.
CTTTATCGTATACACAGGAACCCCGAGGATAGATACGGTTTTCGTCACTGTTTTTTCCGTAATGAACCCGCTCACAGCACCCACGCCTACCTTGGAAACCTTCTTTGCAATATCCCATGTCAATTCCCCGGTTCCATAAAGATACGGTGATTTGCACTCGAGGTTCGGATTGAGTTCTAAGGCTTCGGAATAGTACAGAGCGTATCCGCGAGAGGCCACAACGTTGAAAGCACCTTCCCGGACATCGTCATCCACGATTGCAATAGCGTCCTCCAATTCCGAAAACTCATCGACGGACACGATAGGCAATCCCATTATGGTATCGCCAACAAACTCACTGAAATTGGTGACAAACCCCTCGACCCTGACACCGCGAAGCGCAAGCGCCGAGAACACCCATATAGCTTTTCTCCCCATGTCCCATACGTATATTGACTTGTCCTTCAAATCGCGCCGAAGCGTATACAGGTGTTCTACCATTAGCGCCACTCCTGTTAAACAGCTCCTGTGAAGAGCAACTCCAAGAATCGATTGGGCTGATCTGCGTTAGTTCGCATTTCGCTCATTTCGCCACATCAATCATCATAGCATCGCCTTTTATAGAGCGTTCACAGCGTCAACGATGATCTGGAGACGTCCGCGGTCAACCCGCCCATTTGCAATGCTGTCGAAGAGAAGCTGAATGAGCTCGAGGCTCAACATGACAAGAACAGCTTTCGCGTATTGCCGTTCCGCGAATTCATGCCCCCTATATTGAACAAGATGTGAGTACAGGTTGTCATAAAGGCTGTTCCTCGCTTTTCGATAGGAAACCCGACCAACCCTAACGTTTCTTACCTGCAAGCTGAATAGGAAATAGCACACGTCGCACAATGGATCGCCCATCGCAACAGTATCCAAGTCTACAAGGTAATACGTCCCTTGGTAATACACGAAATTCGTATACGAGCAGTCTCCATGGCATGGCCTGAGCGTGGTTGACAATAAGGCGAGCCTCGACGCCACTCTCTCTTCGCATGCATCGATTGCCAGCTTTGCCTCATATTCAAACTTCAAGCAGCGCTCAAAAACCTGCGAGAAATAGCGGTATCGCTCCTCCAAGTAATCAAAGACGACGGGTGCAACGAGGCTCATTTCGTGAAAACGCCGAATACAATTCAGTGCGTTTGCTACCACTTCCCGGTCATTGAAGCGAATGTTGAAAAATGGTGTTGCATAGCGGTCAATTCGGGCTCCATCATCACGCGCGCAAACGAGAAGCTCCGTCCCAACGCGATGCTGTATTAACCAGGCTGTACGATTTGCTGTATTCCACTGCTCCGGTGCGGCAAAGACACGAGTAGCGTGCTCCTTGTCATACGGCATGCGAAACATATACTTTATCGTGTCGACAACATAGCCGAAAGAAACGCTGTTTTCCCCGCCCCTCATCGTAAAGAAGCTGTCCGCAGCCTTTTCGCCATGCGCCTCTTTGTACAAAGCACGAAACGATTCGTATACCATCGTAGAATCGCAGGCCCAGCCACCGAGCCTTAGAGATCGTTTAATTAGGGGATCATGCGTGACCATTTCCTCCCAATTGTTGTAGTAATACGTTATGTGTCTACGATTTACGCAAACTGGAAGATTGGATATATCGAAGAGCAATCGAAGCTCAGCAAGGATTTCCTCTGAAAAACGCTGACTCGAAACGACAAGATAGTACTCGTTGAAATCAAGGGAAGCCAAATAATCGAAAGGTTGAATACGATAGCTGCGTCCGCAAAGCTCAATGATTTTACCCACTTTATTCGGACTGTTGTCAATAACATGGGCGACATTGGGCAATTCCATCTCATTCATGAGATTGAGACAGCCTCTACCAGCGCCACATATGATGGCATGTCGCTGGGTAACGTCTTGCTCGTCGTCTTCGCACGAAATGCAAATCTGCATACATGGCTCCAGAATCATTCACCATTATCGAGAGGAGAAAACTGTTCGAGAACTTCGCACAACAACTCTTCGACATTTCCAGTGTAAACAAGGTCAGTCGCATGCGGATGAACGCCCATCCGTTTTAGGCTAAACGTATCGGGAATAATCCCCGTGCCCTGCTCGTATAAAAGCACCATCGTGCAATCCGAAGCAATGCTCGCAATATCGCACAGACCGCTCCGGATGGAGACGAACCCACCCGCACGGTTGAGGAAATCAGCTATTTCGTCGAATGGCACGCAGATTCCCAAAGTGCCCTCGATGGCCCCCTCATCCGTGCTGCAATTCGTGCAAACGCCATATCCGCGACCAATCAACGCACGGGCAAGCCGGTCCCAAAAGTCTGTATGCTCAAGCAATACTGAACTATAAGCATTGGCGTAGGGCGCAAGAACCACCGTCATGCCAGGTCGAAATCCAACACGTGAAAACATATCCTCGGGAACAGGATGCTGCACGGGGGCGGCGAGATCGAGGGGCCCCTCGTAAAAGAAGTATTGGAACCTCATGCTGTTGAGGTGATGACGCCAAGGCGGGAAGTGCCCGTTCTCCTTTTTGGGCAGTATGTTTCTCACGAGTCGGCTTCCTAAATGCAAATCTGGCTTCATGTTCATGCGGCATCCACCGAAGAAGTCCCACGCCTTGTATAGAGCCAAGAGATCGTCGATTGGGCATGTCCGGATTCCATCAATTCCGAACAAAGCAGCGACATGGGCATCGGCTTTGCTTGATTTGCGCTTTTCTAGAAGCAAGGTGTAGTTCTCGATTGAGGAACACTTCAAGTACTCAGGCAACAAGGTGCAGAGCCAGAAGACATCGCCCGTGCCGCCGATGCTTGTAATGAGCAAACCATCCCCGAGTTGTTGGCGAAGCTCGTAGCCAGCACACGCTTTCGAAAACTCTTCCTTCAACGTCGCTTCGTCATCGCCAAGCGACCGCGCAATACCCCAATCGAGAGGGATTTCATATATTTGGTCATCTCGGTAGCCCAGTTTTGCAAGACACCCGCGCATTGCGCGCGCATGCTTCTCGACGACGATGATGATTGCATTTTCGTCATAAGGACAAAGAGCATGTTCCGGCAACTGACAGCGTAGCGACATCTCTACATTAAAGCCATCTTTTTCCGGATTGCTATCCAAGAGCCCCGCTACTTCGAAACCGCAATCTCTCAACGAACGGCAGATATCGCCTGCAAAGTGAGTCAACCCGAAAATGTATACGTTTTTGTCCGCGAATTGAGATGCGTTTTCCCTGATTGCTTGCACGATAGTACGCGAGCTTGCGTTCCACCATCCCCAGTTCACTGGTTTGGCGCAATAGATTCCATCCCGAACGAATTGCTCAAGCGTAATACCGCAGTTTCCAATCCATGCAGAACATGAATAGGGCTCTTCCAGAGAAACGACGATTACATCATCTGCAAACTGGACTAAACGATAATACGCCAACAAATCGGCAAGATCATTTGCCTCGATATGCCTGAAGGTGATCTCGCAATCGCCAAACATTCGATGGCCGTTAATATCGATGCCAGCATCATCAGATATGAGAACGATGGCACGCCGATAGTATTGTTCGTTTACATATGTTCTCAGAGCATCGCCGAGCGCGATCCGATTCAACTGGTCGTTATCGGATGGCACGATAATCCAGCAATCATGCTCGGTAAGATCAAGCCTCTGTTTGAGCGCGCGCACAATCACGCGACCTCTATCAGCGCGACCATAATCGCCAGTAAGCTCATCTGGCGCTAAAAGTCTAACAGCGCCCCCCGAAGCTAGGTCAGCCGATTCCTCTGCTTCTTTTGCTTCATATTGCCTCATCGATATAATATTCAATCCCTTCAAAGCGATCACGAATGCAGTTCACCGCATATGCAGTGGCTAACCCGGAAGGCTTTCTGTCGTTGATCAGAATTCGCTCCCCGCAAGGCGCATTCCAGATGATGCAATCGAAGCGCATCCCCTGATCCAAAAGGAACGACTCCGTTTGCTTGCGGTATTCTTCTGATCGAGCTGTAATGAGAACGACCATGTCATCCTCACCGAGTTGGTTCAAAAACTCTCTCGCGCCCGGAAGCACCATATCCCCTTGCTCGGTTTTGTAACCGTTGTGTTTGACAAGCAACCCGTCGATATCGATAATCCACGTCTTCGGCAGGGCTGATAGCCTGAGAGCGTCATTTGAGCCCATATAGCCCCTTCTTCTCGCTTAAAAGAGCACCAATTGCACCTCCGGGATGATTGCGGGCAAACTGCCCAAGCTCAACCCCCATCCTCTGCGCCACGAGAATCGCTATGCCCTGTAACACGAAAAGATTGACTATCGTGGAATTGTTGGGCATCACGTTCCACAAATCGCCCTCGTGCTCTAAATCCATCACAAGACGCTGGGGAACTAGGTCTCTCAATGTGCTCTCATGAGAATATGTGATGAGCCACTGGTCGACATGCCTTCCTTGGTCGTTCAGCTCTCGAACAAGCTCAATTGCCTCGAGTGTTTCTCCGCTCTTCGAGAGCACAATCAGAACATCCCCGTCCCTTATGCATCCCATGTCCCCATGAAATGCGCTGTTGGTATTCATGAACAAGGCATCCAAGCCCATCGAAATCATTGTTCCTGCAAACATTTCGCAGATGGGCACGTTCTTTCCCAACCCTGTGACAATAACTCGATGTCCATTATTAAGTGCGCAGGTCGCGTGATCGACGAGCTGTTCGAACAACTCGCTATCAATAGAGCTGATCGCATGGCGAATCATGTCAAGCTGCTCTTCGAAATAATCAATCACAAAACATCCTCCAAGTAGAACAAACCATTATAAAATGCCGCACAGATCGAGTCATAATCTGGCCATGCGTACGTTGTGAGAGAAAGCCAGATTATCGCATGAATCAGACGTATTTCCCTCGTATCCGATTCTGTAAGCTCAAAGAACTCGTCCTCGAGCTCCTCCCAGCCATTGGAAACGATGCTGACACACACCTCGCCCTCCGGCAGTCTTGTCTCTCTCGATCCATTCTTCCCACCTATATCCAAATTGAATCGCTTAAGGTTGAACTGATCGTAATTACCCACTATCGAATAGTACAGTTTTGCCCAATCGTAGCGTTCGTCGCCGTAAAGCTCCGTATGGCCGAAATAACCACGTGGATCAAGCATCACCGGAGTCCCATCAGCCCTGCGCATGATATTGGAGAACGTGCAGTCTCCATGAATCAACGCAAACCTTTCGCAGCAAATCGTCGAAATGAGTTGCTCGAATTCCCGCTCATGGAAGAAGATGTTTCTGCAAAGCTTTCCGTTGACGGTTATGACCTCGTCTTCTGAGTAGGGAATGAGCCTTCTCACCTTCGATAACCTGTCCATGGTTTTGATATAGTACGCTTCAATCACGCTCGATCGATCGGCTGGAACGGAATCGAGCGCGTGAAGATCACCCAAATCGCCAACGATCGCCTTAAGCAGCTGGCTCTTCTCCTCCCTACCGAGCTCAATCTCATGAACGCACCCTCCGATCAAACGCTCCATACGCAATGGATCGAGCGAGCAGATTCTCGGAATAAAGCGAACTCCGTGAGACAAGACCTTTTCGTACCAGGCCCTTTCGCGCTTTGACAAGCGTCTTCCCTGCTCGTCAATTGGTTCTTTGATGACTACTTCTTCTTCGAAGGTCAGACGATTGAAGGGCCTCCATCTCGATGCGCATCTTTTCTCTGCATTTTCGAGTAACCCGTATTCAGCGATCCCAGCCACATCGAAGGGCGTCATGTCCATGCCACTATCTTTGAGCCAACGGACAAACTCCCCCGATGACGGAACATGAGAAAGTCTAAATTTTTCAGCGAACAGAAAAACCCCCGCAACACCGTGTTCGTCCGACCGTTCTTCAAAGAGCTCTCCATTTATAAACGACCATCTGCACGAAAACGCTGACGTAACCCCAACGTAATCACGCTTTGCCGAGGAGCCTTCGCGATAATCTCTCGGCAAGCAGAACGCTTTTGACAAAAGCAAATCACTCCAGATGAGCAAGAACGGCTCTTTATCGGGAATAAGCTTCACGGCATCTCTAATACCTGCGCAAGTGCCCGCGCCCTTCGCATCAACAACCTGATAACTGACCTCGGCGAAGCAGGATAAGTATTCTCGCAACACATCCTTCTTGTAATCCGCGATAATAATGAATTGTTTGTCTGGATACTTCTTAAATAGATGAAACAGCAGCGGGAGATTATCGATGGGCACGAGAGCTTTTGGCTTGTTCCTTGTCAAATGACCCAATCGCGTACCCTTTCCTCCTGCCTGAACGATAATGTACTTCACAAACCTATACCTCCTTACCGGCATGCAATATGGCGCCCTGCTGCATTTCAGTCATGTAGCATCACCCCTCGCGCAATCAGGCTTCGCTTGGATTCGTTTGACGTCTTTTATTCCTTGCTGTATACATGTTTCCAGCCAGCCGCATCGAGCATCTGCTCGACGTCGGCGCGATATCCATCAGTTACCGACACCACCACAAGCGCATCGCGCCTACATGGCACATCGGCGAGCGCCTGCACCCGATGCCCCTTGAACGCATTGGGATTGCCCTCCACGCTGCTCACGAGGAACCCTTCGATGGCGCGACCCTGATTCACCAGCGATTCAAACACATTGCCCGCGATGACGCCCGCTCCATAGACGTAAATCGCATTCGCCGTCTCAATCGCCGCTTGGGCCAGCGGTCCAAGCATCCCATGATGCAGATGCGCCTTCTGAGACTTGGCGAATACAATGTAAGCATCCAAAAGCTCGGTTCCTGCAAACCAAGCAGCAATGTCCACGTCGTCGGCAAGAAGCTGCGCGTGCTGGCGCACAAGAGCGTCGTAGATGCGCGCGAGGTTGCGATCCGCCGCCTCGCTCTCGAATCCCCGCTCCTGCATAAAGCGCCCCATATGGCAGAACCCCTGGAAATACGACGCAAAGTTTTTCAACGTGGGTTTAGTGGTCATAACTGAACCCTCACGATAACGTC
>CACZIP010000002.1 GCA_902781245.1 uncultured Coriobacteriaceae bacterium
CAGATCAGCGCATCATGCGCGTTGTTCGTGCCGAAGGCCCAGACGCCTTTTCAGTGGGATGGCCAGATTCCGCCAGAGGAAGCGCTTCGACGTGTGAACCTCCTGCGTCATTCCGTGAAGTACCGCGCTATCACAATCAACTGGCATGATCCGAAGACGAGCTTCGTCGAGGCAGTCATGAGCCGTGGTGGGCGAGAGGCTGCCGCGCTTGTCGAGGAAGCGTGGCGGCACGGTGCGCGGTTCGATGCCTGGACGGAGTGTTTCAACGAGCAAGCATGGCGCGATGCAATCGACATCTTGTCATTCGACGTCGAAGCTACTGCCCAAACGGCTTATCCGACCGACTACGTCATGCCGTGGGACCACATCGGCTGCGGCGCGACGACCCGCTGGCTTGCGCGGGAGCGCGCATTAGCCGGCGAGGGAATCACGACGCCCGACTGCACCTTCGAGCGCTGCTCGGGGTGCGGAGTCTGCATGCGGCTCGGTGTAGACAACCAGCTTGCGCAACCTCGCGTGTTGGGAGGTGCCCGCAATGACTGATCCTCGCCTGTTCAGATTGCGTGCGACCTTCGTCGAAGAAGGCCGGTTGGCTATGCTGTCGCACCTCGAGGTTGCGCATACGCTCGAGCGCGTTGTGAGACGTGCCAAGTTGCCGTTTGCAATCAGCCAAGGATTCTCGCCTCATATGAAAATCGCGTTCGGCGCAGCACTGCCCGTCGGCGTCGGCAGCACGTGTGAGATTTTCGATTTGCAGTTGACCGAGTACGTCGCCCCCGCGAAAGCGCTGGCTGCGTTGCAGGCGGCAAGCGTGCCGGAATTGATGGTGCAGGAGTGCCACTACATCGAGCATAATGCAACGGCTGCAAGCGTCGCGTTCCCGTTCTCGACGTACGAAGTCGTGTTCGACCGTGCAATCGAGGCAATCAAGGCTCCCGAAACCGTGACGGTCGTGCGCAAGCGCAAGGAAAAGACGCTCGTGGTTGCTGATTTCCTTGCAAAGCCGTTCGAGTTGGAAGGCAACAAAGCCACGTTCATGCTTGAGGCCAAACCCACCGGCTCGCTTCGTCCCGATCTTCTCCTTGACCATTGCGACTTCGATGGTGAGGTTGTTTCCATCACGCGTGTAGCGCAAAGCGAGATGTGTTAAAGGGCAAATCCTTCTTATACGTATTCGAAAGGAGCACGATGGCTAAGCTTACCGACGAGGAATTCGAAGCTGCCGTTCAAGATGCGCTCGATTCGATTCCCGACGAGTTTCTCGACGAACTCGACAACGTGGCTTTCATGTTGGCCGACGAACCCAACGAGGAAGACTTCTTGGGTGATGGGCTTTACACCGAGGGTGGCGAGCTTATGGGCTTGTACAGCGGCATTGCCATGACCGACCGTGGTGACTATTACGGGTACGGCGAATACCCTGACACCATCACGATCTTCAAAGGTCCTCATGAGAGGATGGGCCTTTCCCATGCCGGCACGATCGAAGAGATTCGCAGGACGGTCGTTCACGAAATCGCGCACTACTTCGGCATGGACGAAGAGCAAGTGGACGAAATGGGCTATGCGTGATGTGACGGCTCGTTTTTCCTAGCCGTCGCGATTGTTGCAAGCAAATGCGTTAAGAGGGATAGCCTCTTAACGCATTTTTTCTTTGTTGCCCCAAATGGCTATGAAGATAAGCGCGCAGATGGCCAGCAGGTACGGGTAGAACAAGAACGGGATGATCTCGAACGGTGTGACTGCCATGCCGACGGCGGCAGCTCCAGCGCTGGCGTAGAGAATCTGGGCACCATAAGGGATGATTCCCTGCCATACGCTCGTGAAGATGTCGATGAGCGAAGCGGTGCGGCGTGGCGAGATGTCGTATTGGTCCGAAATCTTGCGTGCAATAGGACCTGCGATGACGATGGCGACGGTGTTGTTGGCAGTGGAGACGTCCACGAGCGATGCGAGCGCCGCAATACCGAACTGGGCGCCGCGCTTCCCATGCACGAGGCCGGTAATCTTCTGCAGAATCCATTCGATGCCGCCGTTGTCGCGCACGAGGCCGATGATGCCCGCGCAGATAATCGAGATGACCGTGATGTCGTACATGTTCATGATGCCGCTGCCGCCGTCGAGGCCCGATCCGATGGCGATGAAGATCATCTCGGGCGCAATCGTGCCGAGCGCAACACCCACGATGACCGAAAGCACCGTGCCGCCGATGAGCACGAGGAACACGTTGACGCCTGCAAGAGCGGCCACGAGAACCGCGACGTACGGTAGCACTTGCCACAGGTTGTATTCGAGGTTGCCGTCGAGGTTGTACTCGCTGCCCAGACCCAAAGCCAGAAAGATAATGAACGTGATGATGGCGGCGGGCAGGGCTATCTTGAAGTTCTCCTTGAACTTCTCGTCCATCTCACAGCCTTGCGTGCGCGTGGCTGCAATTGTCGTGTCGGAAATCATCGACAAGTTGTCGCCGAACATGGCGCCGCCCACGATGGCGCCGAGGCAAAGGGCGCCAGCGAGTCCTGTCTTGTCGGCGACGCCGATGGCGATGGGTGCGAGCGCTGCGATGGTGCCGACTGACGTTCCCATCGAGATCGAGATGAAGCAGGCGATGAGGAACAGGCCAGGGAGCACGATGCCCGTTGGCAGAATCGACAGAGCGAAGTTGACGGTGCTTTCGACGCCGCCAGCCGATTTGACCGCGCCCGTGAACGCGCCGGCAAGCACGAACACCAGGCACATGATCATGACGTTCGACTCGCCCATGCTGCGTGCGACGCTCTCAAGCTTTTCGTCGAACGAGCGCTTGGGGTTCTGGATGAAGGCTACAGCCAATGCGCAGACGAACGCGACGATGGCTGGCATGCTGTAGAAGTCCTGAAGGACGACGCCAGAACCTATGAAAAGAACGAGGAAAACGCCGACGGGCAACAGGCCCGATATACGCGGTGCAATGGCTTCGGTGTTGCTGGTTTCCATGATGACTCTCCAAATCCCCAATCATGCAAGCGACCATTATAGCCTTGTTTAAGGTTTTGTTCAGGATGAAGGTCTAATGTTGGGACATGTTGGACGGCTTGCAGCTGATGAGCGAGCCCGACAACTCACCACTTCCCAGCGCGAACTCGCGCATTCCTTCCCCCAGGGCGGCTCCGGTCGCCCACTTTTTTGATTGAAGCTCCGTTTCCTTCTGGTTGATGTGCTTTCAGGAGAGGTTCAGGTTTGTTCCCTATCATCTTCCCATCGGCACGAGGCGTGCCGGAAAGGAGATAAGACAATGAAACGATATGGAATCCCGATTCTTTTGAGCGCCGCACTGGCAGTGGGGGCTTTCACGGGTTGCGCTAACGTGTCGTCTGCTTCAGCATCGGATATGATTAGCAGTGCGAGCTCGACTGCTCCGAGCAGCATGGCAGCAGAACCAATGAGCTCGATGAGCTCGATGGGCTCGATGGGCGCCATGGGCGCCATGGGTGCCATGGAAATGACGCGTAGCTCGTATGCATCCGAGCCGGCAGCAGGCAGCATCATCGACACCTCCAGCTTGTTCACCGATCGCGACTTGGAACAGACTGCAGATACTGCGAATGCCACCAAGATCACGGTCAAGAATGGCGAGGACGTCACCATCAGCGAAGAGGGCGTCTACGTCATCAGCGGCACGGCAACCGATTGCACCATCACCGTCGATGCCGACAGCACGGCGAAGGTGCAGCTCGTGCTCGATGGCGTGAGCATCACGAATGCTGACGCACCTGCTATTTACGTCCTCTCTGCTGACAAGGTGTTCGTCACCACGGCAAGCGGGTCGACCAACGAGCTCACGACTACCGGCGAGTTCGCCGCAATTGGAGATGTGACCAACATCGATGGCGTCATTTTCGCCAAGGATGACCTCGTGCTCAATGGTCAAGGTACGCTCACCATCAACTCGTCTGCTAACGGCATCGTGGGCAAGGACGATGTGAAGGTCACTGGAGGCACGTACAACATCACGGCCACGGAACATGGCATCCAGGGCAAGGATTCGGTTGCTATCGCCGACGGTACGTTCAACATCACGGCTGGCACCGATGCCATCCATGCCAAGAACGATGAGGATTTGACGCTCGGTTACGTCTGCATCGCTGATGGTACATTCAACCTCAACGGTGGAAGCGACGGCATCGAGGGTTATGCGGTCGTCCAAATTGACGGTGGTGATATCACAATCGATTCTCAAGAAGCCATCGAGGGCACTTACGTTCAGATCAACGGCGGTACCGTCGATATCGCGGCAACCGACGATGGTATTAACGCATCCGATAAGTCGAGTGAATACGATATCGTGCTCGAGATCAACGGCGGCGACATCTCGGTGAACATGGCCTCTGGCGACACCGACGCCCTCGATTCGAACGGCAGCCTCTTCATCACGGGCGGTACGGTCAATATCACCGCGCAATCCGCGTTCGACTACGTCGCAAATGCTTCGATGACGGGTGGCACGGTCACCGTGAACGGTCAGCAAATCACCGAACTCACCAATTCCATGATGGGCGGTGGCATGGCTGGTCCGCAAGGCGGTATGAGCGGCGGCAGCATGGGAGGCCGCGGCGGTATGCGCTAAGCGCTCCCGTTCAAGCAAACTCGGAGAGGGGCCCGCGAACGCGCGGCCCCTTCTGTTTGCAACAGAGACCGGGTCTCTGTTGCAATTAAAGGTCGAAATCGATTGCGTGGTCGCTGAATCGGATGCGCTTCATCTCGAGTAGGTAACCGGTCATGGCGGCGTCTTGTAGTTTGTTCACGGATGCCACGACGGCATCGAGGTTGTCGGCGGTCAAGAGGCCCAGATCGGCAAGCTGGCCCATGGCAACGCGGTCATCGTGGCGGGCGATGTCGGTGCAAATCTCCTCGATGTTGCTCGTAACGAGCGTTCGATAGCGCTGTCTGCTGATATCCGTGAGCAGCACCGAATCGTTCAACCGATCGATGATCAGCTTGACCTGCTCGTAGGCGCTCGCGTTCTCGCTCTTTCCCGGTGCGTGGTAATCGCGCGCGGCGGCGATGCAGTTATCGTACTGCGCAAAGATATCGGGAAGATATAGGCTCCCAAGTCCGCCGAGTGCCAGCAGGAATCCATGTACGCTGTGCGTGGTGGCGGGGAAGTGCAGCACGAACGATGTCATTCCCTCGATGGGTTCCTCGACATCGATGCGCACATGTCGGATTTGGCTCATGACGCTCAGTCCGCAAGCGCCAATCGTACGCAGGCGTGCGTTCAGATGCAGCTCGCGTATCCCGCGCGCATTGTTGAGCGCGTAGTCCTCAACCTCGATTATCTCTTCGGGAAAATCGACGCGTTCGCATGAAGAGGTGAACATGACCACATTGGCGCCGAATTTCGTGCGACGGCAGAGCATGCCTGTATGCATGAAGAAACGAGGATTACGTTGATCGACGTCGATCGTGCGAAGGGCTGGCGGTACGAATTCGTGATGCGATCCGTCGGTGACCAACGCATTCTTCCCAATGTCGACAAGGCCTGCGGGAATCCTGAAGTATTCCAGCGCTGTGTCGATGAATGCATCGGAGCCCACCGAATCGAGCGAATCGGGCACCGTGACGTGGCGCAGTTTGCGACAAACCCTGAAAGCACCGTCGCCGATGCGCTTGAGGCCTTCGGGCAGCTCAATCGATTCCAGTGCGTTGTGGTACGCAAACGCCTTTTCCTCGATGGCCACGGTTGAAGCCTTCACCTCGTAAGTTGCCAGGGAAGGCTCGAGCATCTGTACAAGGTGCATTCCGTCTGAGTCGTTGCGATACAGGCAGCCTTGTCCGTCGATGAAGTAAACTCGATTGCCATCGTCGATTGTGAACGTCGCATCGTCACCGGAATGACGCACGTTCGTGCGCACGGTGATCGAGTTTCCAATGGTTTCGACGCTCGCTGGGATGTGCAAGCTTTCAAGAGTTGAGCCGGCGAACGCTTCGTTCTCGATGATGCGCAGGCCGTCGTTCAAGGTGACCGTCCTGAGCGAAAGACAGCGCAGGAAGGCTTTGGAGCCGATCTCGACGAGATGCGCGGGACAGCTAAATGCCGTGATACCCGAATTGGCGAAAGCAAGCTCGTCGATGTGCGTGACACCATCGGGCAGCGTGACCTCTTCGAGCGTCTTCGCTCCGGCGAACGCTTTGGTTGCGATGCGTCGGCAGCCTTCGGCGACTTTGTAGCGACGTGCCGGTTTTGCGAGCGCGACCAGCATGGATCCGTCGGCGGAATAGATGCAGGTTCCATCGGTTCCGATATGCTCGTTGCCAGGGTCGATAATCAGGGTTTCCAGGTTGGATTTCTCGAATGCACCCGGTTGAACGAACCGTGTGTGACGGCCGATTGCGAGAGTCTTCACAGTTTGGTTCGCCAGCACTTCGTTTGTGACGGTCTCGAGCGATTCGGGGAGCGCGAGCTCTCTGAGGTTCGGGCATTTCGAAATCCAGCTTGATGAGAACATGGTCGTGCAGGCGGGCAGAGCAAGTCGTTCCAGGTTCTCGCATCCGCGGAACGCATAGGCGCCAATGGTCTCGACCGAGTCGGGAAGCGTGATTTCCCTCGTTGTGACGAGGTTCGAGAATGCTTCCGGATCGACTTCCTTGAGCGGGAACCCTTCGAAATCGGAGGGCACGTCGAGTATCTCCTCGGCAGTGTCGCATGCGATGAGACGTATGAAGCTGCCATCGACGATGTAATAGGTCCAAAACGTCTGACGCTCGTCGGTCATCGTTCGCTCATCGGACAAGCGCGCGAGTTCAATTGCGCGCCTTCGCTCTGCAGCAGCACGTTTGCGTGCGAACTCGCGCTCCATCTGGGCGACTTGGTCTTTGGTCAAGTTTGAGTCGATTTGCGCCATTGCTAACCCTGCGTATCTTTGTCAGAGCTTCCGCTATCTCGGCAAACCGGTGATGTCCGTCCATATGCCGTTAACTTGATCGACGGTGAACGGGTGGCCGTACAGCGTGATGAAATGGCTGCTTGCCAGCTCGTCGGTGTAGTCGTCAAGGAAGTACATCTGCGTTGTGTCGTAGTCGTAATGGCAGAAGACGGGCACGAATTCGTGCGAGACGACCGATGTGCTCAAGCTACCGTTCTTGTCTGGCACCTTGGCGATGGTCAAGACGGCTGCGCCTCCGAGCATGTTCTCGACATCGGCTTGGTTCGAGGCGAAATTGCCAAGGCTGAAGTACACGATACCCTTGTTGCCAGCAGTCGTGGTCACTTCCTCCATTGGCTGTACGACATGCACGTGCGAGCCTATCACGACGTCGGCGCCCGCATCGATGAGACGCTCGGCAACTTCGCGTTGTTCGGCCGAGGGTACCGTCGCGTATTCGTTGCCCATGTGGACATAGCAGATGGTGATGTCGGCCTTTTCCTGAGCGGCTTTGACATTTGCCGCAATCGTGTCAAGGTCGTCGAGCATGTCGACGGCGTATTCCTGTCCTGCAGGCAGTTCGAATCCATTGAGGCTATACGTGAGGTCGGTCATCGCTATCGTGATGCCGTTGCGCTCTATGAACGTGACACCGTTGGCGTCTGCGGGGTCATCGTGCAGGCCCATGAGCGTGATTTCGGGATGGTTCCTCTTCCAGTAGTCCACTGTGTCGAAGATGCCGTCGATTCCTTGGTCCATCGAGTGATTCGTCGCCGATGTCACGATATCAAAGCCGGCGTTGTCAATCGCGTCGCCCATTTGGACCGGCGTGCCGAAAATCGGATAGCCTCCCACTTGTGATTCGTCGGTGACGAGCGGTGTTTCTTGCGTGACGCTGAGCAGGTCGTAGGGGGCAAGCCGCGTAAACACGGGCTCGAAAACATGGTTGAAATCATACGATCCGTCGCCGTTGCGCGATTGGGCGATCATTTCCTTGTGAGGCACGATATCGCCAACGGCGAGGAACGTGAGCACCCTCGGTTGCGAGGCGGTGATGGTCGAGGCAAGTGCTTCAATCGGTTTCTCGTTCGAGTTCGCCTTATGGTTGAATACGGTGCATCCGACAATTGCAAGCACAAGCACTATCGCCGCCGCAATCACGATTCCGAACGGCTTCCTATTGGAAGGAGGGGGCGTGGTTGTCCTGCGCGCCCGCGTGGTTGACGAGCGGTCCATGTCGTAGCGCTGCGAACTGTTGCGTTGCGAGCTGTATCGCTGCGAGGCAGAACGTTGCGAGCTGTTCCGTGCGCTGTTGGACGTTCTTTGCGTGGAGGAATAAGAGCTTCGAGTAGAGCGGCCTGCTCGATTTCGGTCGGTGCTGCGTGCGGCTGCCCGGTCGCGGTCGCGATCGTAGCGATCATTCGAATTGTCGGCGCGGTTGTAAGTCATCTTGGCAGGTGGTCCTCCTTTCACATAGTTTAGCGCTCTTTCTCGAGCGAGATGCCGACCTCGCCGTTGTTTCGGAGCGACGTATAATAACCTCGAATCAGCTTGAAGAAGGATATGCATGGCGAGAGTGGATTTTGAAACCAGCGACCTGACGGCAAGCTCCAAGTTCCCGCATCCAAATGAAGGGGGAGCAATGTCGCATGAGGCCATATTGATAAGCGCATGTTTGTTGGGGGAGCCATGCCGCTACGATGGCAAAGCGCAGCCGTGCGAAGGGGCGAAGGCGCTCGCAAGCCAATACGAACTTGTGCCAGTTTGTCCCGAGCAGCTCGGCGGGTTGCCGACGCCGCGCATTCCTTCGGAGATCCAGCGCGATGGTCGCGTTGTCGATCGCATGGGAAACGATCGGACGGAAGCTTTTCTCGACGGCGCACGTGCGGCGCTCGCCATTGCGCAAGAGCGGGGTTGCGAACGTGCCGTTCTCAAATCTCGTAGCCCTTCGTGCGGGGTGCATGAAGTGTATGACGGCTCTTTCAAAGGAATCGTCGTTCCCGGTCGCGGTGTCGCTGCCGACATGCTCTCGAAGGCGGGGATCGATGTCATGGACGAGTTCGACATACAACGCAAGTAATTGGAATTGAAGTGCAGGAAGGCCGGCGGATGGGTGATTCCCGACAGAGCAAGCAGTATCTTTGCATCGACTTGAAGTCGTTTTACGCTTCGGTCGAATGTATCGAACGCGGGCTCGATCCCATGACGACCAATCTGGTCGTGGCAGACCCCGAACGCACGGAGAAGACGATTTGCCTCGCCGTTTCACCCTCGCTCAAAGCTCATGGCGTTTCCGGCCGTGCCCGCGTGTTCGAGATACCCGATACGCTCGATTACATCATGGCGCCCCCGCGCATGGCCAAGTACATCGAGTACTCTGCCAACATCTACGCCATTTACTTGAGGTATTTCTCGAAAGACGACATTCATGTCTATTCGATCGACGAAGCGTTCATGGATGTGACGAACTATCTGCCGCTTTACGGTTGCACGGCTCGTGAATTGGGAGAGCGCATTCGTCGCGAGGTGCTCGACGAAGTGGGCATACCTGCCGCCTGCGGCCTTGGGCCCAACCTTTATCTTGCAAAGCTGGCACTCGACATCACTGCGAAGCACAGTGTCGATTTCTTCGGCGAGCTCGACGAGGAATCGTTCCGTGCGACACTGTGGGACCACAAACCCCTGACAGATTTCTGGCGCATCGGCAAGGGGACGGAGCGCCGTTTGCATGAATTGGGCATTCGCACCATGGGCGAGCTTGCGCTTTATCCCGATTTGGAGCGGCTCTACTCGGTTTTCGGAATTGATGCCGAGATCCTCATCGACCATGCGTGGGGATACGAGCCGGTGACCATCGCCGACATCAAGGCATACCAACCGCACAGCCATTCGATCACCAATGCACAAGTGCTCGGGAAGCCATACGCATTCGATGACGCACTGCTCGTTATCAAGGAGATGGCTGACGCCTCGTGTCTCGATATGGTGGGGCAGCGTCTTGTCGCCGACTCCGTCTCGCTTGCGGTTCGTTACACGAAAGACGCTGCCGATCGCCCGAAAGGAAACTACGACCCTGCCGATCCGCGAAACTACACGATCGATGCGCGGGGAACGGTCCGATTCCCCGAAGCCACGAACGCTCGAGCCATCATCATGCCGCTGATAGTTAACCTGTTCGAGCAGATAGTCGATCGCGAACGCACTGTTCACAACATGATGTTGAACTTCAACAACGTCATGCCGGAAGGCGAAGGCCAGTTGTCACTGTTCGTCGACGAAGAGGAAACGGTCGAGGAGCGCGCCCGTCAGGAAGCCATCCTCGATGTGAAGCGAAAGTTTGGGAAGAACGCACTGCTGAAAGGCATTGACTTGATGCCGCAGGCGACTCAGCGCGATCGCAACCGTCAGATTGGAGGGCACAAAAGTGGCGAATAACGCTTTCGACGCCCAAGTGCCGGTGCTGCCGCGTCCGCGCATGCCGCTTTCGCAGCGTGCGAAGATCTTCATTCCCTTCGATCCGCTCAAGGGCTACCAAGATGCTCTTCGCGAGAAAGAGCGTGAAGCGGAGATGCAACATAACGAGCTGGGCGGTCTCGATTCGGGCTTCGAGATCTGCTGAGATTGCGTTGGAGCTTATTCCATCAGCTTGCTTTGTCTGACATTAAGGCCGAGGGCAAGGGGAGCGCTGCTAAGACGATAGCCGACAGGCCCATCCACACGATGCTTTCGAGGGGAAAGCACAACATGAGTATCGCAATCGCCAGCAATGGCTTTCGCATGACGCCTGCCAGGAACCCCGATGTCACGACCGTCACCATGAGCATGGGATCGGCCCCGGTGAGCATGGCCAATCCGTATCCGCATGCAGCTCCAGCGAAGATGCTCGGGCAGAAATTGCCTCCAACCCATCCCAGGTTGATGCACATTGGGGTGGCAAGTGCTTTGAGCATGCCAGTTGCGATGAGCGCTGCAGCGGTCCAACTCGTCCAAGTCTGCATGAGCTCGTGCGATTGCACTTCGCCGGGGAACAGCACGTAAGGGAAGAACGTCGCCATCAGGCCGAGTGCGGCTCCGGCAATGACGGGTCCGAGGACGGTACCGATCATGCCGTTTCCCAAGTTGTGCGCAAGCTGTCCTGTCAAGGTGTTCGACGCATGGTACAGCAGCGCCATCAGATAGGCTGCAGCAAGAGCGAGCAGAATCCAGAGATAGCCGGTTCCTTCAGAGCCGATGGTGTCGAAATGTGGAAAGCCCGCCGATGAGCCGAACAATGCCGAGAGTGCCCGGATGCCGGCAAACGCTCCGAATGCCGCAGCCGTATAGAGCACGATTTTGGCGGGACGGCGCATGTTGTAGTCGTCGACGTCCGCTTCCGCGAGCTGGTCGTCGCCGTCGGGGCGCGTGCTCTCAGCGCCTGCGACAATGCCGGCGAGTGGTGTTGCGAAAATTGCCGAAATGCTCGCAGCGATCGTGACGTCAGCTACAGCCGCCTCGCGCAAACCAGCGGCCTTCAACTTGTCGCGAATCCAGCAGCAGCCAGCCGTGATCAATCCCGTCAGGCCCGCTTCAAAGCCGATTGAGCCACCGAACACGAGCGGAAGCAAGAACGACACGGTGGCTTTCCCTGTTCCGTTCAAGTCGTACGAGCCCGTGGCTCTAAACGTGGACATGACCTTCTCAAGCGGTTCGACGCGGCTTCCCGAGTAATGGGTCCACAAACCGATGATGAGACCCCCCAACGTGCAGACGAGCAAGGGGAACCAGGCAACGCCCAACGACTCGCCCGCGCCTTTCCACAGCAGCTCAGTCAGCCATGTTGAAAGGTTCATGACGAGAAAGACTAGGAAGCCGACGATGAAGCCTACGACGAGGGCGAGCAGCACCATGGTGACGTTGACGGTGGCTTTTTCGACAGGCCCCTCGAACGGGCGCCTGGCGTCGCGGATGAACGGCCGCGTGTCAGGTGGTTTTTTCGCTCGTGGTCTTTCGGCGCGCTTCAATCGGGACATGGATTCCTCCTTGATGCAACCAGTTTCTCACAACATCGGCTGTATCGCTCCAAATACGTTATAGTGTTCGACCACGTGGAAGGAAGAAGTTGACCGATTTCAGCAACATCGCATGTACCGTGTTTCATCACAAGACGCGCAAGCCGCCGCTCTCCATCGGCGTGCTTGCGCTACTGGCCATCACGATTGCGGCGTTGATTGCCTTTGGGCTTGCAGGGTGCCATCGCCAACAAGGGCCTTCAGTTGAGTTCCAGAAAGCTACCGTCGAGTACGTGGTGGACGGCGACACGATTGACGTCGTAATCGACGGAGATGAGAGACGGGTGCGCTTGGCGGGCATCGATGCGCCCGAATCTGCTTCGCACGAGCAAGAGCGCAACACGCAGGAGGGCGTGCTCGCCACGGAACACGTGCGTGCGCTGTTGCCCGTTGGTCGTGTCGTCTACCTGCAAAAAGACGTGTCAGAAACCGATAAGTACGGAAGGCTTGTCCGATATGTTTGGCTGGATGTTCCTTCAGACCCCAACAGCTCCGAGGAAATCACCTCGAAGATGGTCAATTCCCTCATCGTTGAGGCAGGCTTCGCGCGTGCCGAGCGTTTCTGGCCAGATGTCTCCTATGCCGACCAGCTCAAGGAGGCGCAACAACGTGCTGCTGATGGCGGTCTGGGTGTTTCGTATCTTTGGCTCGAGGGCTAGGCAAATAATAATTGCGATGACGTCGTGCAGCCTTGACGGTGCTTTGGTCGCGCACATGCCTTTTCGTCTCCATTCGGGTACTATGTATAGGAAATATCGATAACGAGAGAAAGTTGTAACAATGCTAGAACTGCGCAACTTGGTCTTCGAAGTGCCCGTAAGCGAGGGTGCGAAAGAGACCAAGCGAATCATCGACGACCTGTCGCTTGCCATTCCCGACGACAGCTTCACGGTCATCACCGGCCCGAACGGCGGCGGCAAATCGACGCTTGCCAAGCTCATCATGGGCATCGAGCAGGCGACGAGCGGTCAGATCCTGCTCGACGGCGAAGACATCACGGGGCTTTCCATCACCGAACGTGCCAAGAGGGGCATTGGCTATGGTTTCCAGCAGCCAGCTCGTTTTAAGGGCATGAAGGTGAAGAAGTTGCTCGAGATTGCGGCAGGCGAGCGCTTGCCCATGCTGTCGTGCAATCAATATCTGGCCAAGGTTGGCTTGTGCTCTGCTGACTGGCTGACGCGCGAGGTCGACAAGAACCTGTCGGGTGGCGAGGTCAAGCGCATCGAAATCGCCACCATGCTCGCCCGCAATCCGAAGCTGGCCATCTACGATGAGCCTGAAGCAGGCATCGACCTGTGGAGCTTCGATCGTCTGACCGAGACGTTCCGCCAGATTCACGATGCCGGCGAAGGCCACTCGATCATCATCATCTCGCACCAGGAGCGCCTCATCCGCCTTGCCGACCGCATCGTGTTGCTCGAAGGTGGGCGCGTGTCCGCGGAGGGGCCGACCGAAGAGGTCATGCCTCAGCTGGGCCTTGCACGCAAGATGGTTGCCGGTTGCGCGCTGACCGAACCGACGCGTCTTCACATCACCGAGATTCCCACCACGTGCTAGATACGGTGGCAGCTGCGTCGATTCCAGCATCGATGCGAGCTGCCATTCGATAGGAGTTTTCAACTATGGCAGTAGATCTTTCCCCCATCGATGAGAGCCTGTTGGCGACCATCGCGAACATTCACGGCATGCCGAAGGGCGCGTTCAACATCCGCCGCGACGGCAAGCTCGTCGAGCGTCACAGCTCGGCTTACATCGAAATCGAAACCAAGACCGACAACCCGGGCATTGACATCAAGGTCAAGCCTGGCACGAAGGGCGAGACGGTGTTCATCCCGGTCATCGTCACGCAATCGGGTCTGAAGGACGTCGTGTACAACACGTTCTACATCGGCGATGATTGTGATGTCGAGATCATCGCAGGTTGCGGCATCCACAACGACAGCCATGCAGCAAGCGAGCACGACGGCATCCACTCGTTCCACATTGGCAAGAACAGCCGCATCAAGTACATCGAAAAGCATTACGGCGAGGGCGAGGGCACTGGCGAGCGCATCCTCAACCCGACCACCAATGTCTACATGGACGAGAACTCGTACTGCGAGATGGAGATGCTACAGCTGCGCGGTGTCACGTCGACGATTCGCGACACCAATGCGAAGTTGGGCGCAGGAGCGAAACTCGTGCTGACCGAGCGCCTGCTCACCCATGACGACCAGACCGCCACGTCCAATGTGCTCATCGAGCTCGAGGGTGAAGACTCGAGCGTGCAGATCATCTCGCGTTCCGTCGCCCAGGACCGCAGCGTGCAAATCTTCAACCCGCTGGTCGTGGGCAAGGCTGCTTGCCGCGGGCACGTGCAATGCGATGCCATCATCATGGGCGACGCGAAGGTCAAGTCGATTCCAGGCATCGAGGCCGATAGCCCCGACGCCATCCTCATGCACGAGGCTGCCATCGGCAAAATCGCCGGCGAGCAGATCACCAAGTTGATGACCCTTGGCCTGTCCGAGGAAGAAGCCGAGCAAGAGATCCTCGACGACTTCTTGAGCTAATCGGGGCAGAAAACACAGCGTTCTCAACGCGCTTATCAAGATGAAAGGGCCGGCTTGTGCAAGCCGGCCCTTTAGAAATTTGCGCTATCAAGGTCATCGGAAAACTTGGTCGTACAGGTAATCGGCGAAGGCTGCGTTGCCCTCCTCGTTCGGATGCAGCTTGTCGGGAAACCACTCAGGATGGTTTTCTGTGAACTCATACAGGTCTATGTAGAGGACTCCTTTTTCTTCGGCGACGTCTTTCACGGCGGGACGGATGACCTCACCGAGCACCTGGTTGATAGATTCGTCACGGGCTGCATTGTTGAGGCGGTAGAACGTGCAAGGAGGCGCCATCAGTACAATCTGCACATCGTGCGACGAAGCGCTCTCGAGTTCGTCGACGAGGGCGCTGAGCTGGGCTCGATACGACTCGATGCTCCATAGCGGGTCGACGGAGTCGTTGGAGCCCAACATGATGAACGCGATCGATGGGTCGAGTTCCTTTGCTCGCTCGACGTTGCCAGTTGAACGGTAGGGGAAAGCTCCCTCATCAAGCAGGGTTGTGCCCGAGACGCCGAAGTTGACGACCTTCCAGCCGTCGCCGAGCTTGTTATCAAGCAATGCCGGCCATGCTTCTTTCGCAGGGTTGTCGACCCCGTATCCATACGTGATGCTGTCGCCGATGCACGCGATCGTTTTCGCAGAATCGGTGCCGGATGCTGGGTCTGACACATGCGAGAAAGCGTTGTCGGGCGAGGAAGCTGATGCCGCTCGGGCATCGTCAGATGTTTTGCTGTTCGGCTGTTGCCCACATGCACTAAGATTCATCATCATGATCAGCGCTCCAGTAATCAATGCAACCAGTACAGCGATTGCCCTAGCGTGTCCGTTATCGAGAATCTCCTTCATGCGCCAATTGTATGCCAAATAGCCCATGGAAAGATTCGTCGGATGCACCTGTAGGCGAGGACTATCGCATTCGTGCGGTATCATGGCTTGTATGCCTAGCTGGAACATTCATACCGCCCATGTCGAACGCCTTGTGTCTGATTGCCCTGCCCATGACTTGGGCATCGAGGACGTCAATGCATTTTTGTTCGGCAATTACGTTCCCGACATCTACGTCGGGTTCATGGTGCCCGATGCTTCGATGCATATCGATTACTGCATGACGCACTGGGCGAACGTCGGCTTGATACCCATACCAGACGCCGACAAGTTCTGGGATATGTATATCTACAAGCGCAGGTCGAAAACGCCATCCGGGGTTTCGCTCGCGTTGGGCGCATGGGCACACCTTGTGGCCGATCGGTTCTACAACGGAACGTTCCTCACGTTTTTGGAAACGAATGATGCGCCGATGGGCGAGGAGTTGCGCATACGAAAGCAAGGCGATTTCGATGTGTTCGGGCATACGCTGGGGATTTCAAGTTGTGTGCAGGTCAATTCCGAGTTGCTCGAAGCTGCAAAGAAGTTCCGCGGGTACAGCATCTTGCCTCAGGATGTCGAGAAATCCGTTGAAGTTGCAGCAAGTATCGTGCGTGCATCCGCAATGGTTCCGGCAAATCAAGAGTATCGGCTGCTAAGTGCCGAGTGGTTGACCGAAGTGTTCGAAGCGTGCAACGAGCGTCTTGCGCAATGGCTCGAAGCGTGGCAAGCGCTCGAAGGCGAAGGCAAAAAGGCATCTGCCGAAGACATCAGAGTGCGACTGGGCCTTCGCCCAGCTCGTCAGGATTTGTGAGTGAGCCATGGACGAGTGGAGGGGCCTTTCGGTTGGTGTTGCACTCGAATGCGTTGAGCGCGTGAGTTCGCGTGCTTGGGCGTTGGTGGGGCTTGGTCAAATGGAAGGCGGAGACTGCCTCATCGCCGACATTTCCGACCCGCAAGATGTTCAGGTGAAGGGTTTGTACCACGCTGCCACAGGTGATGTGTTCGATTGCGAAAACGACGAGCTGGTGTTGCTCGATGACGACGCGTTGATGCTGGCCGCCTCGTACGGCAAGATTCGGGAAAAGGATCCTGCCGTGCATATCCTGGGTTCGATCGCAGACGTTACTGGGCAGCTGACGGTGCGCCAACCTGCAGGAAACTACCTGCGCGCATGTCGTTGGGATCGCATCAAACAAGGCGCCTTGGGTCGGTCCAATGCCATTTTGCGCACGTTACCGCAATGCGGGTGCGGCGGCTCTTTGGGTGCACCCCAGCTTTTCGATTCGTTCGTTGAGATGAGCACTTATCATTTCTGCGCGTTTTGCGCCGAAGATGCTGTATGCCGTATATGAGAGGAGACGCACGTGGTTTACGAG
Source organism: uncultured Coriobacteriaceae bacterium (assembly GCA_902781245.1). Classification (GTDB taxonomy): domain Bacteria; phylum Actinomycetota; class Coriobacteriia; order Coriobacteriales; family Eggerthellaceae; genus UBA9715. The sequence goes on from CACZIP010000002.1 coordinate 16,794, forward strand.
ATAACCGATGAGAGCTTCGAGGCGGAAGTCGCGAATTGCGGGAAGCCGTGCGTCATCGAGTTCACGGCTGGTTGGTGCACGATGTGCGACGAGATGGTTCCCACGTTCGAGGAACTTGCCGAGCAATATGGCGACGACGTCAAGTTCTGCATCGTCAACACCGACGAGCAGAAGAAACTGCGCATCAAGTTTGCCGTAGCTGCATATCCCTATATCGTGCTAGTGGCGGATGGCATGAAGACGCCGCTGTTCGACGAGCTGGTATCGGCGGAGCGTTTGAAGGAGCGCATCGATTTCGTCTTGAATGGTGGCAAGGCGCCAACGACCCGTCCGCTGTAATCAATGCTTCCCGAAGAACTCAGGTGTCGCTTCGCGCCATGCTGTGAACGTGGCGGGGTCTGGCTTCACATGCGCCATTGAGGCGACTTCATCCCATTTGACGGTGTACCCCGCGCCATGTGAGCAGAACACCGAATCCGGCGTGTTGGGCAAATCCGATTCAGGATCGTAGGCGGCTTGTTCGATGACGGCTTGCTCGTCATGGCAGCGTTCGTAACCGAGGAATTCCAACGTGAGCGAGCCCATGCCGTGTGTATATGAGTTGAGCTGCAGGGTGTAATCGTTGATTTCCTTTGCGGGCACGACTCCTCTGATCGACGCGAAATCGTTTTCGGTTTGCGGCGCGTCGTAGCGGGCGCCCATTCGTTGGAGGTCCGAGAACGCCCGGCCGACCTGCTCGGCGGGGACACGCAACGTGAAGGCTTCCCATGGTTCGAGCAGCACGCTTTTAGCCTGCATGAGGCCTTGGCGAATGGCCCTATAGGTCGCTTGCCTGAAATCGCCGCCTTCGGTGTGCTTGTTGTGCGCACGACCGCCGATGAGCGTGATGCGCACGTCGGTGACGGGCGATCCCGTCAGAACGCCCACATGCTCGCGTTCCATGGCGTTGGTCAAGATAAGGCGTTGCCAATTCAAATCGAGTTCATCCACATGGCAGCGGGTGCCAAACTGCACGCCCGATCCTGTGGGCAACGGTTCGATGAGAAGATGCACTTCCGCATAGTGGCGAAGCGGCTCGAAATGTCCGATGCCCGTAACAGGTCCCTCGATCGTTTCGCGGTAGAGCACTCCTCCTGGTCCGAAATCGACATCGAGCCCGAACCGTTCGTGCAGGGTTGCCTGGAGCACCTCTAGCTGAATCGTGCCCATGATCTGAACCTGCAACTCTTGCAGTCGCTCGTTCCATCGAACGTTGAGCAAGGGATCCTCGTCGGTCAGCTGCCTCAATGCGGCATGCACGGCTTGAACATCGCACCCGTTGAGGATGACGCCGCAAGCGAATGTCGGCACTAGGACGGGCTTGATGGAGGACGCGCTGGTGTCGTCCTGAGCAGCGCTGGCTGCATTTCCGAGCACCATGCCCGTTTGAGTGCGCGCGAGCCCCGTCACTGCGCAAATCTGGCCTGCATGGCAAGTGGGCACCACTTCGTATTTCTCGCCGGCATAACGTCTGATCTGGTCAACCTTTTCGGTCTCGACTCCCGTGTCGGTCGCCGCGGCGATGGTGTGCTTAACCTCGAGCGCGCCGCCCGTCACCTTCATCCATGTGAGGCGAGTTCCTGAAGGGTCGTGCGAGACCTTGAACACACGTGCCCCGAATTCAGCGGGGAAGGTGTTTTCTTCGATGAGATGAGAAAGCGCATCGAGAAGCTCGTCGACGCCCTCCTGTTTTAAAGCCGATCCGAAGAACACAGGAAAGACGGATCGTTTGACTACAAGGCGTTGCATAGTCCGCAGAGAAATCGTGCCCTGTTCAAAGAACTCTTCGATTGCTTGTTCGTCGGCTGCGGCACATGCTTCCGCCAATTCGGGAGGAAAGTCTGTTCCCGTCGCTTCATGAGGGAAATCCGAGAAGTCCACGCACATGCTCGAGAAGCGTGCGGACAGCTCCTCCATCACCTGCGCGCGGGAGCGCTCGCTGAGATCCATCTTGTTCGCGAAGATGAATGTGGGCACGCCGTGCCGCTCGAGCAGGCGCCAAAGCGTCTCGGTATGCCCGCGCACGCCATCGCCTGCGTCGATGACGAGCACAGCGTAGTCGAGCACCTGCAGCGTGCGTTCGGCTTCTGCCGAGAAATCGACGTGACCCGGCGTGTCGAGAAGCGTCAGCTCAGCGTCATTGCATTCGATGGCGGCTTGTTTCGAGTAGATTGTGATGCCGCGTTGTTGCTCGAGTGCATGAAAGTCGAGATGCGAGCTGCCGTTGTCAACGCTGCCGAGTTTGCGCACCGCGCCCGTGCGGAACAGCAATGACTCGATGAGCGTCGTCTTCCCGGCGTCAACGTGGGCGAGTATGCCGATGACTGAGCGTTTGATGGCGTTCTCCCGATTGCGGTGATGCTCGATACGTTGCTCGCGTTAGCGCGCGAATGGGTCGTTAGCAGGATCCGCGTTCCAGGTGTACTCAGCGTAGTTGGCCGTCTTCTCGGCACAATCGTGCCCGCACACGTCGGCTATGAATCCAAGTGCCATATCGGTACCAGCGGAAACGCCCGATGAGACGTAGAGATTGCCGTCAACGGTCCAGCGGGCGTTGCGCTCCCAATGTACTTCGGGGAATAGCTCCTCGGCCCGATCGATACGCGCCTTGTATGTCGTTGCACGGCGTCCGTCAAGCACGCCGGCCTTCGCATAGAGGAATGCGCCGTTGCAAACCGACAGGACGTACTTCGCTTTGCTTGCAAGCTCCGTGAGTTTGGAGATGAATGCTTCGTTCTCGAGTTGGTCGTACACGCCCATGCCGCCTGGTAACAGCAAGATCTCGGGTTCATCGACCATGTCGACCTTGATCGTTTCGACTGGCACGCCCTGATAGCTTGTCACGATGCCGCCGCCGAGGGAATAGAACTTCGTTTCGAACTCGCCTGAGGCGCCGAGCATTTCAACGGGTCCGAACATGTCGAGCGTCTCGAATCCGTCGAAGAGAATCGCTGTAACGTTCATTGTTCCCCCTTTGGTTCGGGCTTCGTTTACACCTGCACCTTGCCTGCGAGCACGTTCTGGTAGTCTTCCCAGTTCTCCCGCAGCAGTTCTGGAGTTGGCAGCTCGTAGGGACATCGATTGGCGCATTGCCTGCAATTGATGCAGTCTTCGATCTTGCGCATTTCCGCCTGCCAATGATCGGTAAGCCAATTGGCGCTTGGGGCACGACGCAACATGAGCGACATGCGCGCACAATCCTTGATGGATATGTCGACAGGGCAGGGCATGCAATACCCGCAGTTGCGGCAAAACCCGCCTTTGAGTTCAGCGCGCTCCCGCTCGATGAACGCGCGCAACTCGGCATCCATGGCAGGCGTTTCATCCATGTACGAAAGCCATTCGTCGAGCTCGTGCTCACGTTGGACGCCCCAGATAGGCAGTACCGTCGGATGCTTGTTCATGAAGGCCATGCAGGCTCGGCTGTTCGAGATGAGGCCGCCGGCAAGGCCTTTCATGACGACGAACCCGACGTTTCGTTGCGCGCAGAGTTCAACGAGATTGAATTCGCGTTGCGACGAGAGGTAGCTGAACGGGAACTGCATCGTCTCGTAGAGCCCAGACTCGACCGCCTCTTCTGCGACGTGGATCTTGTGGGCTGTTGCGCCGATGTGGAGGATCTTGCCCTGTGCTTTCGCCTCGAGCATGCACTCGTACAAACCGGTTCCGTCGCCTGGGCGATAGCATTGCTGGATGTTGTGCAGTTGGTAGACATCGATGTAGTCGGTGCGCAGGTTTGCAAGCGAGGTTTCAAGCTGCTCCCAAAACGCCTCGGGTGTCGTGGCCATGGTCTTGGTTGCGATGAAAACCTTGTCGCGCATGCCGTCGAACGCGACACCCAGTTTCGACTCGCTATCGCTGTAGGCGCGGGCAGTGTCGAAATAGCGCATTCCGCCGTCATAGGCTTTGCGCAGCAAGTGCACCGCCTCTTGTTCTGTGACGCGCTGTATGGGCAAAGCGCCGAATGCGTTCTGAACGGTGGTTATGCCAGTGGACCCGAGTGTGACGGTGTTCATGGTGTTCTCCTCAATGTGGCGCGTGCGCTATGGTGCTTAGTATAACCGCATCAACGAGCTTGCTTTCGGGTTAGCAGTGCGCAGTCTTCTACCTACCGCTTTTACGTATCAAGAGTTGACAGCGCATTCGACCGAGGACACGATGCGTTCTGCACCGCCAGCTGTGACGAGCGATTCTCGAATTGTTCGCGATGCTTCGACGAACGATGGATCCTCTGCAATACGGCGATAGGCGGTTTTGATTGAGGTCGAATCGAACGAATCGAGCTTGATTCCCGCGCCGACGCGTTCCGCGCTTTCGGCGTTGAAAGTGCGTTCGAATACGTGTCCTGGAATGATTATCTGCGGTGCTCCGTATGCAAAGGCATCCGCTGTCGAATTCTGCCCTCCGTGGTGCACGAAACAACATGCACGAGGCAGAAGCTCCTGGAAGTCGAAGCGCGGTGCGAAATGCAGGTTTCCTTCCTGGTGCTCGTGCTGGCATCCCGCCACGAACACGTTGCCTTCGAAGTCGTGAAACGCGCCTTTGACGGCGCTCTCGATTGCTCTTTGGGGAACTGATCCAGCGCCAAAATAGACAACTATGCAATCGCGTTTTGAATTGCCAAGCTCCGGAGCTTGGCGAAGGAAGCCGACGAAATCGACTGCATCGTCTTCGATGGGCTCCAGCTCGGGGATGCTGGGAACGAACCGGCGATCAAGCCAGCCAAATAGGTCAAGAGATGATTCCACATTCGGCAATCCGAGCTCTCGGAGCAGGTTTCGCACGCCTTGGGCTTTGTGGGGATTGCTTGCATAAGACGCTTGGGTCGTATACGAGAAGGATCCGAACAAGGGCAGGCCGAGTGCTCGTGCGGCGATGATCGCCGGCAAATTGTACTCCGAGTACACTGCGTCGATACGATGGGTGGTCACTGCATCGCAGATGGAGGCCACGCTCGCTCGGTCGTACTTGTATGCAAGCGCGCCGGTGAGCCACAGCACCTCTTCAAAACTGCGAACGGGTTTTCTACCAGAGATGCCGAGCTTCTCGGCCAAGGGGAACGTCCGTGAGGCAAGTGCCATGGGAAGCCCGAGCGGTGATGGCGTAGGGAGCTGCCATGTGTCGGGAACGCACGGGTTCACGCAATTGCCGTCGTCTGCAATGCCAAGCACGGCATGGTGTCCTGCGCGTTCGAACGCGGCCGCGATGGATTGAGCGCGATTCCACGGACCGCTCATGCGAGAAAGCGCGAACATGGGGACTACGAGCACGTTCATAGGGCCTCCGGTCTGCTGCTTGAGAAACGGTTCGAGCACATTCTGGAACTTTGCAGTTTATGGTATACCTCCAGTAGCGGTCAGGAGGGTTGCATTGGACGAATTGTTCGTGAAACGCGGTATGCCGGAGACGTCGTCTCTCGAAGGGGAGGCAGCCGCTCTGCGCTGGCTGTCCGAAGCTGAACCTGCAGGCGGCATGCCGACCGTTGAAGTGTTGTCGGCAAGCGCCGTCGAACTGGTGGAAAAGCGCGTATCGATTGGTGCGCCGAGCGCGGCTGCTGCAGAGCGCGTTGGTAACGCGCTTGCCATCACCCATGCGGCGGGTGCTTCGTGGTGGGGAGCGCCGCCTACGGGGTGGGAGGGTGCATACCGAATCAGACGGTCCCTTACACCCACAGTGGCCGAATGCAATGCGCCAGATGCTTGGGGCGCCTTTTTCGCGGAGTGGCGAATCATGTTCTATGCCCGCCAAGCGCGTGACGCTCGCGCGATAACGAAGGAAGAGGTTTCTCTCATCGAGCGTCTTGCCGTTCGTTTGGAAAACGGCGAATACGATGCCCCACAGCCTGGATTGGTTGTGTCGGCGGGCAATCAGGTTGCCCGTATACACGGCGATTTATGGTCGGGCAATCTACTTTGGACTTCCGATCCTGGAAACCGTGTGGGAGCAACTCTCATCGACCCGATGGCCCACGGAGGGCATGCCGAGACCGATTTGGCGATGCTCGCATTGTTCGGCTGTCCGTTCCTCGACCGTATCATCTCAGCCTACAACGAGGCATCACCACTCGCCGATGGTTGGCGTGAACGTGTGAAGCTACACCAGCTAGCTCCGCTGCTCCACCATTGTGCGTTGTTCGGGCGTGGTTACGCATCCGAGACCATGGCCGTTGTCCACACTTATGCGTAAGCTTGGTTACCTGGGGTCAGGCCCCAGGTAACCGAATAATCGCGAACGTGATGTTTAGACGCTTAGGAAGGAATCTTGTCGAACTTCATGTTCTTGCCAGCGTCTTCCTTGTCATCCTTCCAAGTCAGTTTTCCTTGGTTGTCAATTGAGAACGTTGCGCTGCCGTCTTCGTAAAGCACGTTCGTGCTTTGTCCCTTGCTATCGGTAATAACTTCGGATTTGCGCCCCTTCTTGTCAGAGACCAATTTGCCATCCTTGATTTCGCAGTTGTATTCCCACGTCGTGGTCTGCTCCGAGTCGGAAGCCCACGAGACAGTCACGGTGAAGCCGCTGCCGATGTTGTTGATCTCGATGTTTGCGCGGTCGGATTGCCACTTGCCCATGAAGGCTTTGGCGGTTTTATCGTCGTCGGTTTGAACCGTGACCGAGACGACTGTGCGCGTTTCAACAAGCTGGCCAGCAGCTGGCGACTGATCGATGACAGTGCCGCTGGATGCTGAAGCGTCGAGCCCAAGACCAACGGCGTCAGTTGCGGCCTCGGCACCCGAGACGCTCATGCCGACAAGGTTGGGAACTTCCACCATCTGCGAGGGAGACGAGAGCGTGACGGTCACCAACGTGTTCGGGGCGACCTTGGTGCCTGCAGCGACGTCTTGCGACACGACGACGCCGGCGGGATCGCCCGTGTAGCGTGCAGCGAGTCCGGCAGATTGCAGAGTCGCTTGGGCGTCGCTCCACGAATACGATGTGACATCGGGGACCGTTACGTCTTGGGTGGGTTTCGGGCCGAGCGACACGGTCACGCTGACCTCCGTGCCCTGTTTCACCTGCGTGTTAGCCGCAATCGATTGCCCCATCACCTTGCCTTCTTCGACGCTGTCGCTGTAGGCGGTGGTGCTGTCAAAGCTGAGCTTCGCATTGGTGATGGCAGCTTTCGCGTCATCACGTGTCATTCCGATAACGCCGGGAACTGTTGTCTCGGTGGGTGACAATGCAACCGTGTACGCGACCTTCGTACCCTCTTTCACCGTCGCGCCGGCGTTTATGGACTGCTTAAATACTTGCCCGGGCTGTACCTCGTCGGTTTCCTCTGGGGTTGATGCAATGCCGATGAGCCCTGCATCGGAAAGCGCCTTCTTGGCATCTTCCTGCCACATGCCCTTGAGGTCGGGCACCTTGACGTCTTGAGCCTCCTTCTTACCCGAGGAGATGACGAGGTTCACCTTGGAATTGGCCTTCGCGCTTGTGAGGGCTGCCGGGTCTTGGGAAATGACGCTGCCGAGCGGTACCGTGTCAGACGGTTCGTTCGTGATCGTGCCGACTTGCAAGCCGGATGCGAGAATCGCCTTCCGTGCATCTGCTTGTGTCAATGACACGACGTTGGGCACCGTGTACATGACGTCTCCGCTGGAAGCGCTCGTCGACGATGCGGACGATTGCGGTTGGTTGCTCGAACATGCGCATCCTGAAAGCGCAAAGACGCCAGCAATGAGCACTGCTGCCAATGCGGCTACGAGCACGTTCTTTGCTGAAATGGACTTCAACATGATCACTCCTCTTCCCGCGTTTTTCTGATTAATTCTCTCAGCTTAATTATACGATGCAACACGCGAAACGTTGCATCCGTACGTCTCGCAGTTTCATCAATGAATATGGTTAAAATGCATATGGACGCAAATCCGACAAGAAAGGAATCGCGATATGGCACGATACAACAGAATATTCGCAGCGCTCGATGGAAGTGACACTCAGCTTGCCGTTGCCCGCCGTGCCCTTTCAATTGCGCATGACAACCGCGCTGAGGTGCTCTTCGCCCACGCAATCGAATCAGCGGATTTGGAAATGGCCCGCGTTGACATTCCTGAAATTGTCGCCAAGAACAAAGAGTCCATCGAATCAGCCCTCGAGCGTCAGCTCACCCGTGCGATGCACGACGAATGCATCTCGTCTGTCGAGGTGAAGGTTGCTGCTGGACGCATCGAGGAAGCTCTTGGAGATTTAGCCGAGGAATTCGATCCCGATCTTGTCATCTGCGGCGTTCGCGGTCTGTCGAACATCAAGTACGCATTTATCGGTAGCACTTCGACGTTCCTGATTCGAAACATGAATTGTGACGTGCTGGTCGTTCGTCCGGAAGCGCTCGAGGACATCGATGATGCGGAATACGAAGCTGCGATGAAGTAAGAGCTGCCGACGTCAAACAATACGCATTCATCAGCTTTAACATGTACAAGCAGGGAGGGGCTTTCGTGCAGAAGGCCCCTCTTTAATATGAGCAGGACATTGTCAAGAGGCAAAGTTGGCCCTGACCCAAAATAATTCGGGCCAGGGCCTATCTCTATCTCAACCCTCCCTGCGGCGA
>CACZIP010000003.1 GCA_902781245.1 uncultured Coriobacteriaceae bacterium
GCTGGTGAAGGAATTGGGCGATGAGGCCGAGCGCAGAATCCAGGAAGACTGGGAGCTGAAGACCCTCCAGGAAGACCGCGACATAACCGGCCGGCATCTTTCAGATGTGAATCGCGAAATCGAAAAGCTCGGCTCGAGCCGCGACCGTATCGAGCGCATCGATGCTCAGGTCGAGGAAACCCAAGCTGAGCTTTCCACGCTCGAAGCCGAATATTCCGAACATGTTGTCGAGCAAACGGAAGACACAGGTTTCAATCGCAGGCTTATGCTTCTCGACAATGTCGCCGACCGCTCGTTGCGCGACAAGCTCGACGAATATGCAGACGAGCAGGCGAAAGCTACGCGCGGAGTTGATATCGCGAAGGAGAACGCTGCAGCTTCGTCGGCTGCATACGAGGCGCTCATGGAGATGGATGCCGACTCTCCACAGGTCAAGCGTGCAAGGAGGTCGAAAACCTCCCTCGCGGTGCTCCCAGCGCTGCTCGCCCTGGCGTTTGCGGTGGGCGGAGTTCCGGTGTTCGTACATGCGCGGGCTATCAACAGCCTTTCACTCACCGCGCTCGGCATCGGCCTCATTGTGTTTGCCTGCTTGTTGGCGGTGACGACGGTGGTGCTCGTCGCGCGCCCCGACCGAACAGCTGAAGCGCTCGACGCTCGCAAGCAAGATGCCCAGTGGGTCATGCTTCAAGACAAGAAGAAGCTCGATGCCAGCATGGCTGCAAAACAGGTGCTCGACGATGAGGTGGAAGCGTTCCTCGAGGAAAAAGGGCTTGCCTCAGCCAACGGCTCGATTCGCCAAGCGCGTTCGCTCCTCGATGACGCTCGCGATGCCCGTTCCGACATGCAGGCGCGCAACCAGCGCCTCGCGTCTCTCGAGATGCGCATCGAGACAGATAAACAGGCGATCGAGAATCTCATCCGAGAACGGGCTGAAATCCTTGCCGATGTCGGCTTCGAGGTCGATGCATCAATTGAGGGCCTCGAAGATGAAATCGGAATCAAGCAAAGCCAACGCGAAGCGCTGTCGCGGACGTGTGACGAAATGAGCGTGCGCATGGGAGAGCTTGCCGAACGTCTCGAGACCGCGCGGAGCGACCGCTCATTTGACATTGTGAAAATACGGCATCAGCAGACGCGTGTGCGTTTGCGCGAAGCCAAGCACGAGCTCGTCACGCTGTTGCTCGCGAAACGGATGCTCGAGAAGAGCATCGCAGCATGGGAGAGCCGCAGCCAACCCGAGGTGTATCGTAAGGCCAGTGAGCTGTTCTCCGCAGTGACGGGCGGTGCGTGGTCTCAGATTTCCATGACGGCAGAAGGGCGGCTCGTGGCAATTGCGCATGATGGCACGGCGCGAGAAGTTCGTCATCTGTCGCTTGGCACCTGCCAGCAACTCTACCTTTCGCTGCGTGTGGCGATGCTCTTGCATGCCGACAACGTCGGGCGCGCAATACCGGTGCTCGCAGATGACATCCTCGTGAATTTCGACGCGACACGCCGACGCGCTGCCGCCCGCATTCTGGTGGAATTGGCCGAGTGTCGACAGGTCATCGTGTTCACCTGCCACCAGGAAACTGTCGAGGCGTTGCGCGAGGCCCAGCCCGAATTGAACTACCTTGTGCTGTAGGTTTGATGGCACGCTGCTCCCAGGGAACGCTGTGCTATCAAAATGGCACAGCGTTCCCTGGGAGCAGCGTGCCAAGACCGAACTCCAGCGCAATGTTTCGCTCGTGTCTAGATTCGCCCGAGAGAGCGAATTGGACCGCCTAATCTTATATAATCGTTTCCGCAGTCAATCCGAAAGGACTCACCATGAACACAGTGTTGGTCGGCGCCCAATGGGGCGACGAGGGCAAGGGAAAGGTCACCGACCTCATTGCCCGCGACTACGATTTCGTTGTTCGTTACCAAGGTGGTAACAACGCAGGTCACACAGTAATCCACGGCGATACGAAACTCGCGCTGCATCTCATGCCGTCGGGCGTGATGTATCCGGACTCCGTGCCGGTTATCGGCAATGGCGTCGTGATCGACCCGGGCGTGCTCGTCAAAGAGATGGCAATGCTCCAAGCTGAGGGCATTTCCTGCCAGAATCTCAAGATCAGCTGCGATGCCCACATCATCATGCCTTACCACAAGGACCTCGACGGTGCCGATGAGAAGCGCCTCGGCGCGAATCAAATCGGCACGACGAAGCGCGGCATCGGCCCGTGCTATCAGGACAAGGCAGGCCGCAAGGGCATCCGCGTGCAGGACCTCATGGACGAGCGAATCTTCCGCTTGAAGCTCGAGACGGTGCTCGCCCAGAAGAACCCGATTCTCGAGAAGATCTACGGTCTTCATACGTACACGGTTGAGGAAATTTGCGAGGAATATTTGCCCTACGCGAAGATCCTCAAGCCGTACATGGCAGAGACCGCACAACTGCTCAACGAGGCGCTGCGCGAGGGCAAGTCGATTCTGTTCGAGGGCGCACAAGGCACGCTGCTCGACATCGATCATGGCACCTATCCGTTCGTCACGTCGTCACCATGCTGTGCTGGTGGTGCGGCGACTGGCACCGGCGTGGGCCCGAAGGCCATCAACCGCGTGCTGGGCATCCAGAAAGCTTACGTCACGCGCGTTGGTGCTGGTCCGTTCCCGACCGAACAGCGTTTTGCCGAGGACGGCGGCGTTGGGGAAGAGGTCGAGATCGGCGAGACGATTTGCTCCGTTGGCCACGAATACGGTGTCACAACTGGACGCAAACGTCGTTGCGGTTGGTTCGACGCCGTCATCGGCCGCTATGCGGTTGAGGTCAATGGTCTGACCGACGTGGCGCTCACCAAGCTCGACGTGCTCTCCGTGTTCGATACCATCAAGGTGTGCGTCGCTTACGAGTGCGATGGCAAACGTTACGATTACTTCCCCATGCAGCAATCGGTGCTGTTCCATGCGAAGCCCATCTACGAGGAGCTTCCCGGCTGGAAGGGCGAGGACATCACCGAGTGCCGTTCATTCGAGGAGTTACCTCAGAACGCGCAAGACTACGTCAAGCACCTCGAGGACATTTGCAACGTGCGCATCAGCTTCGTGTCGGTTGGTCCCGACCGCGACCAGACCATCGTCAGGGATTGGTATCGCGACGAAGATTAGCAAGGCACGACGGCTTTCGAGTTCTATCAATTGTTGAAAGGAAAACAAGTGAACATCCTGGTACTGGGCAGTGGCGGACGAGAACATGCAATTGCGTGGGCGCTGAAGAAGTCGCCCAAAACAGAGGATTTGTTTGTTGCGCCGGGCAACGGCGGCACGGCGCTCATCGCTGAGAACGTTGGCGGCCTCGATGCCGAAGATGGCCAAGCCGTTCTCGATTTCGTGCAGGAGAACGACATCGCCCTCGTGGTCATTGGCCCCGAGGCTCCGCTCGTCGCCGGAGTTGCTGATGTGCTGCGCGGCGCCGGCGTTCCCGTTTTCGGGCCCGATTCGCAAGGTGCCCAGCTCGAGGGAAGCAAAACCTTCTGCAAGGAATTCATGATGCGCAACAACCTTCCGACGGCCGAGTACCTGTCGACCGACGACGAAGCTGCTGCTCATGCGTATATCGACAAGATGGGCGCCCCCATCGTCGTCAAGGCTGACGGACTGGCTGCCGGCAAGGGCGTCGTCGTCGCCCAGACCGTCGAAGACGCTCATGCTGCCGTTACCTCGTGCTTCGAGGGCGCGTTCGGCAAAGCGGGAAATACGGTTGTCATCGAGGAATGCCTCACGGGCCCCGAGTGCTCGATGCTCGCGTTCGTTTCGGCGGGCAAGGCGTATTGCATGGCTCCTTCGCAAGACCATAAGCGCGCTTACGACGGGGACGAAGGCCCCAACACGGGCGGCATGGGCGCATATTCGCCGGTGCCGATCGTCACCGATGAAGAGTTGGAGACGATGATCGACGTCATGAGCCGTGCTGCTGCCGCGACAGCCGATGAGTTCGACTACGATTACCGCGGCGTGCTCTACGGCGGCTTTATGCTCACGCCTGCCGGTCCGAAACTGCTCGAGTACAACGCGCGCTTTGGCGATCCCGAAACACAAGTTGTTTTGCCGCGTCTCGAATCCGATCTCGTTGATGCGATGATGGCCGTCGCCGAAGGCCGTCCCGACGAAATCGAGCTCGAATGGGCCGACAAATGGGCTGTCACGGTTGTTCTGGCAAGCGCCGGCTATCCGGGCTCGTATGAGAAGGGCAAGATCATCACTGGGCTCGACGCTGCAAACGCGCTCGAGGACGTCACGGTGTTCCATGCGGGCACGGCTGTAGACGACGAGGGCAACGTTGTCACTGCTGGTGGTCGCGTGCTCAACGTCACGGCGATGGGCGACACGTTCCAGGCTGCGCGCGAGCGTGCTTACGAGGCTTGCGCGCTCATCGACTTCGAGGGCAAGCAGAACCGCACCGACATCGGTTTGCGTGCAATTCGCGGGCGTGATTCCTGGGCCTAAAACAGCAACTTAACCATCGATATCGAAGGGTCATTTCTGCAGAAATGACCCTTCTGTCGTTATGGGGTTCGTAAAAAGCTACAATTTGCAAAGCAACGTCAGCAACCGTTTTTCTTTGGAGTCCGCTCATGTTCTCAGAGCGTTTTTTGAGCTTCGCCGTTGATACAACGTCGAAAAACTATTTGAAGATCAACCGCACGACCGATACGCACGTTCCAGGGCCACAGCCCGGCAAGCGCTACATGCTCTACATGCATGTGCCGTTCTGCACGAAGCTATGCCCGTACTGCTCGTTCAACCGCTTCCCGTTCTCGGAGAAGCGCGCCGTGCCGTATTTCGAGAACATGCGCAAGGAGATGCGCATGCTTTACGATCTGGGCTACGACTTCGACAGCGTCTACATCGGAGGCGGCACGCCCACTGTCATAATCGACGAGCTGTGCGCGACCATCGACCAGGCGCGTGACCTGTTCAGCATCAAGGAGGTCTCGAGCGAGACGAACCCGAACCATCTGATTCCCGAGATCCTCGAGAAGCTCGAGGGTCGTGTGCAGCGCCTTTCGGTCGGCGTGCAAAGCTTCGACGATGGCCTGCTCAAGCAGATGGACCGCTACGACAAGTACGGTTGCGCCGACGAGATTGTCGAGCGCATTCAGCTTGCCACACCGTACTTCGTGTCGATGAATGCCGACATGATATTCAACTTCCCCGCGCAGACCGAGGACATGCTCATTCACGACGTCGAGCGCATTTTCGAATCGGGCTGCACGCAGACCACGTTCTACCCGCTCATGGCGTCGCTTTCGGTTGAGCGCCAGCTGGCCAAGACCGTCGGCTCGGTCGACTACAACCGCGAACAGCGCTACTACGAGATCATCGACGAGCTACTGTCCGGCGGCGAGAAACCGCTGTTCACGCACAGCAGCGCCTGGACGTACAACCGCTTCGACTACGACGAGGGCACAAGCGCTGGCGGCGACATGATCGACGAGTACGTCGTTCAGTACGAGGAGTACCCGGCCATTGGCAGCGGCGGCATCACATATCTAGGCAACAGCCTGTACGTGAACACCTTCTCGTTGCGCGAGTACGGCAAGGCCATCGAGGAAGGCCGCATGTCCATCATGGGTCGCACCGACTTCAACCTGCACGACCGCATGCGCTACCGTTTCCTCATGCAACTGTTCGGGTTGCGGCTCGACAAGCTGCAGTTCGAGCGCGATTTCGGCATGACCGTCGAGAATGGTCTGCCCGCCGAGATGACGTTCATGAAGCTCGCCGGTGCCTTCGCAACCGACACGCCTGAGGAGCTCACGCTCACCCCGAAGGGCCGCTATTTGGTGGTAGCCATGATGCGCCAGTTCTTCATCGGCGTGAACAGCCTGCGCGATCAGGCTCGTGCCGCCCTGCCAGCTGAAGAGCGCGAGCTGTTGTTTGGGTAGCAGCCAAATAGGCAGTTCTTTTTTGGTTGTTGCTCAATCAGGCAAGCGAGGCACTACATGAACAAGCATGACCGTGAGGCAATGGTGACGTTCTTCGCTCAGGCCGACGAAGACGGAGTTTCGAATGTCGAAAAGGCCGAGACGCGCCACCGTGTGATTCGCCGTGTTGCGACGACGTCGAAGGACAAGAGCTACGAGGACGCCAACGAAACTATCGACAACAGGGCAGATGGTTTGCCTATCGGGGTGGTTGAAGTCGACGGCAAGCTCGTGGGGCTCGGCATTCACATCTTGAACGAAGACGTGTATCCGCTGCAGAGCTTTGAAATCTATTTGCGCGGTTGCGATCTTGTCGGGAATCTCGACATTTCGGGCTGTTCTGATCTGGTGTTCGTCGACCTGTACCGCAACCGCATCTCGTCCATCGACGCTGCCAACATGCCGAGCTTGCGCATTCTGGGCTTGCAGAGCAACCAGATAACGGCGCTTGATCCGACCGAAATGCCTGCCTGCCAGGGTATCGACATCGGCATGAACCGTCTTGAATCCATAGACGTTTCGCGCAACCCCGAATTGGTCGAGCTGTATGTCAATGACAATTGCTTAACATCGCTCGATACGTCGCATAATGCGAAGCTCAAGTACCTGCGTGTGCAGAACAATGCAATCACGGATCTCGACACGACGGGCAATCCGCTGCTGAGGCATCTGTATGCAACGGGAAATCCGCTCGTGCGCATACGGGCGTTGGCACCTGGCGACGCGGTCGGCAAACCGCTTGAGCTGACTGCAGGCGACGGCGGGCATGTTGGATTGTCCTTCAATCCCATCTACAACGCCCAATGGAAAGAAACGGGGGAGTGGGAGCAGAGCTACCATGCCTATCCGGATGACGGTTTCCTGTTTGCGGGTTGGTACGACGAGTCTGGAAAATGCGTTTCGGAAGAACTCGATTGGATGGATGAATACGGCGCATCTCGTGTTCTGCAGGCAAATTTTGTACAGGTGGTCTGCTCGAGTTCACTTGTATAAAACGTGAATGTGGGTTGACCAGCCGAACGGTGACTAGTAGAATGTCTTTTCGCGTCACGGCGCATAACATCCGGTCAGGTAGCTCAGTTGGTAGAGCAGCGGACTGAAAATCCGCGTGCCGAGGGTTCAAGTCCCCCCCTGACCACCATGAATACACCAGCCCCTACCAGGGGCTGTTTTCATTTCTTCGGGTCATTGCATGGACTTGAACCCTGAGTTTTATCTCACCAAGAATTCGCTTACTACGCGGTTGAACGCATCGGGATTTTCAAAGGCGATGAAGTGCGTGCCCTCGATGAGCGTCAGTTGCGCGTTGGGGATGCTCTCGGCTATCAGGCGCGTATGCGCTTCCTCGATCATGTCGTCAGTCCCCGCCACGACGAGCGTTGGCATGTTCAGCCCAGAAAGCTGGACAGGGTCGATATGCGGTTCGTCGATCATCAAGCGAAGCAGTTCGAGCTGGTCTTCGTCGTTCGTCGCAACGGCTTGCTCGTATTCCTCGTCAATTTCACGACGCGTTTGCTCGGTCAACCCTTCGGGGAACAGGTTGCCACCGTTGAGGACGAGGCTCTTTACGCGCGTGGGGTGGGCTAGCGCGAACAGCATGGCCACATTCGCGCCATCGGAGAACCCCAGGATGTGGGCAGATGCAATGTCGAGCTCGTCCATGAAGGCGCGCAAATCATCAGCGAACTGATTGAGCGTGAGCGGAGCTGTGCCGCGAGGCGATTTTCCATGCCCGCGTGTGTCGACAGCAATCACGCGATAACGGTCCTGGAAGAAAGCTATTTGGTGCTCGAAATACGAGGAGTCCTCGCCGTTGCCGTGTAGCAGAACCAGGGGTTCTCCGCTTCCATGCTCCGTATAGTGCAACTGGATGTTCATGGCATAACCTTCGATGTCAGAATTCGCTTATCAGCATCACTCTAAACACTGTATACCAAAGGTTGTGCCAGGAGGACGGCTCTCTTGGCGCAACCCGTTCCTTGCGTATAATGCTGCCCATGGCAAGAATGCTCAAGGCATATTCCACGGTGGCGCCTGGTGAAACAGGCGAATCGTTCGTCGAGGATCGCAAAAGCCAATTCTTTGGATTTGCGACGCATGCCGAGTCTGCTGACGAAGCCATTGAGTTCAGGCATCGCATCATCGAGCAGATTCCCTCTGCAAGTCATTATGTTTCGGCTTGGGTGTTGGCCGACGGATCCGAGTTCTTCTCTGATGCGAAAGAACCCCATGGTTCGGCAGGGCTTCCGACCCTGAATGCCATAAAAGGCCGCGAGCTCAAGGATACGGTTTGCGTCGTGGCACGTGTGTTCGGTGGCACCTTGCTCGGAAAAGGCGGTCTCATGCGCGCCTATACCAAAGCCGCCTCCGATGCGCTCGATGCTGCGAACATCGCGCAACGCATCCCTTGCCGCTTGCTCGAAGTCGTTGTTCCGTATCAATTATACGAGCCGCTGACCAGTCGGCTTGCAACCTGGAATGCTCATGTAGACGCGACCGATTTCGCCCAGGATGTCACCTTGCAACTCGTAACCCCAACCAGAGACGCAAGCGAACTCGTTGAGCGTATTCGCGATTTTTCCAATGCTCATGCGGTGTGTTCGCTCGGTGCCGAAGAGCTGCGATTCCTGTGACACAAAGTCGGATTCCGGCACGGTCTTTTTGTAGCTATACCTACTCTCGTTCCAGCCAGTCGGAAAGCCGAAGGTACTTCAGCTCTTCCATGTCTTCCAAGGTTAAACCAGCGACTTCGCGAATCCTGTTGAGTCTGTAGCGCATGGTGTTCGGATGGATGAAAAGAGCTCTTGCTGCTTCAAGTTGGTTACGTTCGTGGCGCAGGTAGACCGAGAGCGTTGCGCGCAGTTCGGTCTGGTTCTCCTCGTCGTAGCGTTCGAGCGACTCGAGCGCCGGATGAAGCAAAGGGGCGGTAGAGTCGAGAGCGCGAAATGTACGCAAGAGGTATTCGCAGGCGTAGTCTTCGCAAAGGAATAAACCTCGAGAGTCTCTGGCCTGGTCGAGGGCAAAACGCGCTTGCTGGAGACGGGTCTGCAAGGTGGTTGGGTCGCCAAAGGGTACCGAAGCCCCTATCGAGACTGACCCTTGGAGTAAATCAATCCTCGAAACTGCATCGTTTTTCGCAATGCAGAAGCAGGATCCTTCGTAGTCGAGTGGGAAATGGCAGTCAGGCTGGCGCTTCAGGTCGCTGAGCAATGCACTTTTGGCAAGCTGATCAGCGCGTCCGCTCACTTTGATAGCCAGCAAGCGCCAGGGTGCCAAAGGGAGCGCTTTGGCAAATCTCGCTATATTGTCGGAGCCGACATCGTTTCCGTCTAAGAGCCGCTTGAATAAAACTGTGCCGGATTGGAGGGCTCCTGATTCGGAAAGGAGCTCCTCTGCCTTCAAGCAGTACCGCGCAAAAGTTGGTGCGAGCTGCAGGTTTTGTTCGGTCAAATCGCTGTTCTCTTGAAGGATGGAGATGTACCCCGCGACACCCTTGTCACGCGGTAGGTAGAGCATCGCGACGGGATCCCCTCCCTCGTAAACATTGCGCACCAGCTTAGGCTCTTCAGAGAGATCCTCGATTCTGTCGCCCACAGTGTCGAGGTAAGGTTCGTAAAGGGCGGGGTTCACATTAGCCGTGCCCTTGCAAATGCTTTCCCAAAGCGGATCGACGCGATGGCCTTCCAAGTCGCTCGAAACGATGAAGCTCATGTCAAGGCTGCCAACCGCCAACGGGTTTTCAAACACTGGCGCTGCTATGTCGACAAATTCTTGAAGTGGAGCGTGGCGGGTTCCTGCATCGAGCAGGTCGGCCTCCCAGCTGTTGAAGAAATCAAAAGCAGAGAGGATTTTGTTCAGCAACGTATTGTAGTCTGCATCGTCGAAAAGCAACATGCTGTGGTGGTTCACGACCAAGCATTTGTCAGCGTATTGTTCATCGGTGAAGAAATGCAAACCCATCCCAAAATACAGGTATTCTGGCTGCATTTCCTCCACGTCGTCCATAACGAATCGCAGCCCTTGGATGCATAGGCTGTCGTCTTGAATGTGACAAATGGGCTGTTGGTCCCGCAGGTACCAGGCTAATAGCGACATGCTCAACTTCATGATGACCTCATTTGTGATTCAACAACAAATGTAAAGAGCGTTCCTTGTGCAAAATTGACGATAGACTACATGGTCTCTCGGAAAACATCCAGGTAACATGCGTATTGGAGAGGCCGTTTCCCATTATCGCATAGAACCAATTAAACACCGATTTGTGTTTGAAGCACTATGCCCTCAAAGCGAAAGGAAGTTGACCATGAATCTGTACCAAGAGCATCTCGAGCGTACTATGAAAGCCGTCCATATGGAGACAGTCGACAAGATTCCGTTTTCATGGAACGGCCCAGCTTATCTGCCCAAGCGGATGGGTCTTACGATGGCTGAAGCGGTTACTGACTTTCCGCGCTCTGTCAGCGCAGCGGTTGATTTCTGCAAGGAGCACCCTGGCGTTGACAGTTTGCATTCTCCCTGCATGACGCCTTACACACTTCCGATGTTGTGGCTTGCTGAGGTCAAAGCGCCCGGTATCGATCTGCCTGACGACGAGCTGTGGCAGGTTCACGAACAAGAGAAGATGTCGATTGATGACTACCAGGCCATCATCGATGGCGGTTATGGTCCTTGGCAAGATGCTTACATGAAGGAGCGTATCGGCGACCCTCTGAACAAGCCCGAAGCGCAGGCTTGGTTCGCCTATGCGGGCACGGGTTTCCAGAGAATGAAGGATGAGGCTAGCATTCCTGTTATGAACTGCGCTTATGGTGCAACTCCCATCGAGAACTTCTGCGGAGCACGAGGCATGGAGAACTTCTTCATGGATCTCTTCGAGGAGCCAGAGCTTGTGAAAGAGGCCATGGATGTGGCGTGGCCGACGATGCTCGGTGGTTATCTTGCGGGGCTCGAGTCCAAGCCAGTTGGCGCTTGGGTGGGTGGTTGGCGCGCGGCCCCTGAGCTTCTCAGCCACGAAACCTGGATGGAATACGTGTGGCCTTATCTACAAGAGATGGTTCTAAAGACCATCGAGGCTGGCGTCACTCCAGTGCTGCACTTCGACTCATGTTGGGACAGCGAGCTTGAAACGCTCAAGGAGCTCCCTGCAAGGAAATGCGTGCTAATGCTCGATGCTTCGACCGACATGCGCAAAGCGCGCGAAATTTTGGACGACCGCATGTGCTTGCTCGGCGACGTCCCCTCGAGCATGTTGGCGTTCGGCACGCCGAGTGAAGTGTATGACTACGTAACCAAGTTGATTGACGATGTAGGACCCAAAACCGGCCTCATGATCAGCTCCGGCTGCGACTGCCCGCTCAACGCAAAAGACGATAACGTCGACGCAATGATCCAGGCAACGGTTGATTATCAGGTGTAGCGCACGCAGCAAACTAAACGAGCCCCGCCGATGATGCTCATTGGTGGGGCATTGCTTTTTTGCCGATGAACTTGCAGAGCGCATCCGCGGCGTGCTCGGTGCGCAGGATCGGGGGTTGTCGGGAGGAATTGGGGCGCTGGGCGTGCCCAGGCAAGGCGTTTTCTCTCGACAAGTCCTGATTTGATGCGCTGGCATGTGCTCTGATGTTCGAAAACTTGAGTTGTCGAGAAAAAAGCGGCAATAATTGCTATAATGCCTGAAAAAATACCCCCTAGGAGTATAATGAGGCATAAACATGAGAGCTCAAGAATGCACGTGCAAACACAAGAACACTCCTCGTGACGAAGAATTTCAGGCTAGTCTCCAACGTCGTCTGAACCGTGCCATTGGTCAGCTTGGTGGCGTGAAAGCCATGCTCGACGACAATCGCTATTGCGGCGACGTGTTGCTGCAGCTTGCTGCGGCTGAAAAAGCCATCCATCGTGTCAGTGAACTCGTGCTCGAGAATCACCTGCATACATGCGTTGTCGAGCAGGTGCGCGAGGGCAACGAGGACGTGGTCGACGAGGCCATGGACCTCATCAGGAAGTTCGGGAGCCGATAGATGGCCACGCAACGGTTCGATGTCACGGGCATGACGTGCGCCGCCTGCTCAGCGCGCGTTGAAAAAGCGACTGCTGAAGTTGCCGGCGTGGAAAAGGCGGTCGTCAACCTACTGAAGAACAGCATGGACGTCACGTATGATGGCAGTCCTGAAACGCTCTCGGCCATCAGCGAGGCGGTCGACAAGGCTGGTTATGGGGCGATGCCCCGTGTAGAAGCCTCTGCTGCTGTGGTGGGTGCGACAGCTCCTATGGTTAAACCCGAGAACACTGCTGCTAAAGAGGCCAAGACGGTGCGAATGCGTCTCATCGTCAGCTTCATCTTCGCGATTCCGCTGTTCTACCTCGACATGGGGCACATGTGGGGTTGGCCGCTGCCAGCCTGTTTCCTCGGTCCCGAAAACTCGATGACGCTTGGGCTTACGCAACTCTTGCTAACCTTGCCTATCGTGTTCGTGAACTTCAAGTTCTTCCGCAACGGTTTCAAGGGCCTTGCGCATCGTGCACCCAACATGGACACGCTTGTCGCGCTCGGAGCCACTGCGTCAATGGTTTATAGCATCGCTCAGCTCTACCATGTGGGCATCGCGCTTGGGGCGGGCGAGTTGCATGAAGCACATATGGCAGCCATGGATCTGTATTTCGAGGGTGCGGGCATGATTCTCACGCTCATCACGCTTGGAAAATACTTCGAAGCGCGTTCGAAAGGCCGCACAACAGACGCTATCACGGCGCTTATGGACCTTGCGCCCAAGACGGCCATGCTGATTGCTGACGACGGCACCGAGCAAGAGGTTCCCATCGAACGTGTACAAGTAGGAGACGTACTCTCGGTTCGCGCCGGCCAGAGCGTGCCCGTCGATGGCGTCGTGCTCGAAGGGAACGGGGTCATCGACGAATCGGCGCTCACGGGGGAGAGCGTGCCGGTGGACAAGGTTGCGGGCGACGAAGTCACAGGCGCGACAGTCAACACTGCTGGCTACTTCAAGATGCGCGCCGTGCGCGTGGGCAACGATACTGCGCTCGCGCATATCATTCAACTCGTTGACGATGCAACGAGCTCGAAAGCGCCTATCGAACGCTTGGCCGACCGTATAAGCGGCGTGTTCGTGCCTGTGGTCATAGCAATAGCGATTGTTGTTTTCGTCATTTGGCTTGTCGTTTCGGGCATGGACATCTCCAAGGCCGTCGTGCATGGCATCTCGGTACTCGTCATCAGCTGTCCGTGTGCGCTCGGGCTTGCGACTCCAACAGCTATCATGGTCGGAACTGGTCGTGGCGCCAAGCAGGGCATTCTCATCAAGAGCGCCGAAGCGCTCGAGAATGCGCACAACATCGCGACCGTGGTGCTTGACAAGACGGGCACCATCACAAAGGGTATGCCCGAAGTTGCCGATGTTATTGCGGCGGAAGGAATCGAAGAGGGCGATTTGCTCATGTCGGCATACGGGCTCGAAAAGAAAAGCGAGCATCCGCTGGCACGAGCGATTTGCGATTATGCCAAAGAGCAAAAGAGCGACCAGCTGCCCGTAAAGGACTTCCGTCAAATCGCGGGCCGAGGTCTGACGGGTGTGACAGAAGGAGCCGAAGCACTCGGCGGCAATTCGGCCATGATGCACGAGGCTGGAATCGACCTGGGTGTTCTCGAATCGAAAGCTGAAGAATTGGCCCAGCA
This sequence comes from uncultured Coriobacteriaceae bacterium, assembly GCA_902781245.1. GTDB lineage: Bacteria > Actinomycetota > Coriobacteriia > Coriobacteriales > Eggerthellaceae > UBA9715. Next base: position 13,645 of record CACZIP010000003.1, read on the forward strand.
AGGTAAAACGCCGCTGTTCTTCGCATGGGGCGGTCAGCTGCTCGGCATGATTGCCATCGCAGATCAGGTGAAACCCACAAGCGAACAAGCTGTGCGTGAAATGAAAGCGCTTGGCGTGCGTACGGTCATGCTCACCGGCGACAATGAGCGCACTGCCGCAGCCATTCAGCAACAGGTAGGCGTTGACCAGGTGGTTGCCGGCGTGCTTCCTGATGGGAAAGACGCACAGATTCAACTCCTGACACGCGATGGCAAAGTCGCAATGGTGGGCGACGGCGTGAACGATGCGCCTGCTCTCGCCCGTGCCGATGTGGGCATCGCCATTGGGGCAGGCACCGATGTTGCCATCGAAAGCGCCGACATGGTACTCGTGCGCAACGACCTCATGGACGTGGCGGCGGGCATCCAGCTCTCGCGCGCAACGATGCGCAATATCAAGCAGAACCTGTTCTGGGCGCTGTTCTACAATGTGATCTGCATTCCCGTGGCTGCAGGCGCGCTCACGCCGCTCGGCATTACGTTGACACCTGATATTGCTGCAGCTGCCATGAGCTGCAGCAGCATCTTCGTGGTCACCAACGCTCTGCGCCTACGCGCATGGAAGCCGAAATGGTCAACGGAAAGCAACAGCGCATAGAGGGGCAGCCCCATCAACGAAAACACTTGCAGCAAATGAGGAAAGGAAAACCGATGAGCCTGTTCAGCAAAAAGGAAACCGTGAAACTCAATGTTACAGGTATGCACTGTGAGAAGTGCGTCGCACGCGTGAAAGAAGCGCTCGAAAACGTTGAGGGTGTGACCAGTGCTGAGGTGAGCCTTGAAGAAAACGCTGCGACGGTTGAAGGCCACGGCTTTGCTTCAGATGCGCTCGTTGATGCAATCGTCGAAGTCGGATTCGAAGCGTCGGTGGCCGAATAAGCGCAAGTGCAAATCGATTGAACAGCGAGGCGGACCCTTTGTGGCCACGCCTCGCTGTTGCATGCTCACTGAATGTAGACGATTTCGGTTGGCCGCACAGCTGAGGCTATACGCACGCACGCTCCGTAAACCAATCCGAAGCAAAGGATTGCGATAATGATGCGCTCCGACCCCATGAATACGAGGCTGGCAACGACGAGCGCAAAGCACACGATGCCGTGTATCAAGCTGGGCTTCCAGCGAGAATCAAGCGCCTTTGACTCGGCAGCTCGCATGATGCTCACAAAACCCGTAAATGCATTGCAGCCTATGAGGTACAGCACGACGGCGGGTCTCGGATTGTTGATGAGCGTGAAAGAGAATGCGCCCAGATCGATGGCAATCACGGCGACGAACAGCAACGACAATCCGCCAACCGTGTGACGGGCCATCGTGAAGTAGTACACAAGGTTGCGCATCCCAAACACTACAAGCCAAAAGCCCAAGACGACGGCTACGACAATAAGGGCGTTTTCGGGAAAGAGCATCAAGGCAACACTGCATGCAATCATCACCAAACCGAATGCGATATTTGCAAACCGTCGTATGCTACCCAAGTTCGCCACCCCCTCTCAGATAATCGATGAGGGGAAGGAAGTCTTTCATGCCCGCAAAACCTCGGACATCGTAGTCAACCGATCGCCCCGCAAGGGGGTTTCCGGATGCATAGATTCTGTTCACCACCATGCCCTTTTGTGCAAGGGCGGCCAAAATGAACTTGCCTAGGAAGGTTTCATTCTTGGCACTCTCGGGAGCATCGAGATATTCCTGGTCGTAGGCATCGAGCTCGAAATCGCAGATGGAGCACCCCGATAGCTCCTCTCCAAACGCGCGCCAATCACAGCATGTATCGTCATCAAGTTGGCGCTTTTGGAGGATTGTCTTTATGCGCGATTCGTGCGCAGCGACCGCAGCGGTGTCGTACATGTCTTTCCTGAAAGGTCCGTTAATTCCGCGCAGGCATTTCAAGGCGTACACCATCTGGCAAAACGCTTGATAATATTCGGCGGGGTTGTCTTTCAGCACCTCTTCGTAGTCGGCCCAGGCGGGGACGTAACGATATCGTGCGAAGCTGTAGTCGGGTAGATGCCCTGCTCGCCCGTGGCCCAAGTTCATGACAGCGCTTTCGCTGGGTTGGTATGCGCTGTTCACGTAAATACCTGCGTCCAAATCGTCCGATGCCCTCGGGTTGTGTTTGAACTTAACAGGCCGTTCCTCGAAAACCCCTTCGTTCTCTGAGGGGAGCAATTCGACGAAAAACCGGTTCGTGTTGTTGATGACGAACGATGGTGTGCCCGCAAAATAGCGGTGGGCCCAGGTGTCGGCAAGCACGTGCATGGCCAGGCCTGCCGCTTGCGTACCGTGATCCTGCGCGAGGTTCACCGTGTCGACCAAGAGGTCGCTGTTCGGCCCGCAAATCATCCGGTACTTATTGCGGTACTGTTTGCCGCCCTTGTGCACTGGTGCGGAGAGGTCGTAAGGCAAGAAGTGGAACGAAGCCCAAATACGCGTGATGTTCATGAGCCTGATCACGTCGAATCTCATCTGGGTCATCTCGCCCGTCAATTGCGTTGTTGCTGCAGACAGGGGGCCGCCGATGCGCTTGAGGAACGTTTTCGAGCAATGGTCGACCAGCTGCGCGCTATAGCAGATTTCCAAGCTTTCTTCGTGCGAGCAACCCGCCAGGTAAGCAGCGCAGTAGGTGCCGTAGTAGTGGAAGCTTTTCTCCATGCTGACACCTACTCCGTCTGCTTGTTCAGCTGTCTCAGGCGCACAGCACAACGAATCATGAGGATTAACGTGATAAACGAGGTTGCATCGATGGCGATCGAAACCGCTGCGTCGAAGAACGACATGTTGACGGATGTGCCGAAAGCGAGGCTTGCGATGGAAAAAACGTTCGCTACTGCAATGAACCCCGCAACGATCAGGTAGAAGCTCCCTTTCTTCTCACCATGTCCTTCCGCGCGCGCCGATAGTCCGACAAACATTCGGATGAACAGGTCGAAACAGGATACAACGATGGCAGTGATGAAGATGGCAGGCAACGGAGTGCCGCTGTTGAAATGGAGGAGCTGGAAAACCGCTTCCTCGTTGTAGAGCGCGAACAGCAGGGCGATTTTCACCAGCGTCCACGTTCCGAACGCGATGACGCCAGCGCCGACGACTGCCAGCGTATCCTGAAGTCGGCGCAACTGCGCTTGTCTTGTCGGTTCCGCTTTCATTTGTTCCACATGATACATTCGGCGGGCTTGCGGTAATAGCCGAAAAGCTATTTACTATGAGTAAATTTAAAGCATTTGGAGGTTATGAATCTCGGCCTTTGCTTCGTGCGAAAAACGAAGCAAAACACCCTGTTACAGACCTCGCTTGATGTTAGCGGAGGTCCGAATAGTACAGTACAATACTTCGACAGAATTGCTTTATTTGATGCATGTCAGAAGGAGAGGATATGGCAAACGCAGCGAAACCCGTCATCGGAATCATAATGGGCTCGACGTCGGACATGCCGACCATGGAAGCATGCATGGCCCAGCTCGACGAGTTCGGTGTTCCATATGAGGTGAAAATCGCGAGCGCACATCGCAAGCCCGCCGAAGTGCATGATTGGGCGACAACTGCCCATGAGCGCGGCATCAAGGTCATCATCGCCGCCGCTGGCAAGGCTGCACATCTTGGCGGCGTCGTGGCTGCGTACACGCCATGCCCCGTTATTTGCGTGCCGATGAAGACGAGCGACCTTGGCGGTCTTGACTCGCTGTTGTCGATGGTCCAAATGCCCAGCGGCGTGCCTGTTGCGTGCGTTGCCATCAACGGCGCGAAGAACGCGGCTATCTTGGCTGTGCAAATGCTCGGCACGGGCGACGAGGAGGCTCGTCAGAAGATAGTCGATTTCAAGGCGGCCATGGCCGAAGCCTAGCATCGAGCATGGGGCAGGGGGCAGTCCCCTGTTCCATTTTTAGGAAGGGGTTTCATGACAAAGAAACTGCTGATGGGAAACGAGGCGATGGCGCATGCCGCCCTTGAGGCGGGCGTTCGCGTCGTGGCGGGTTACCCCGGCACCCCATCGTCCGAAATCGTCGAGACCGTTGCGAAGCTACATGCATCGGGTGCTGCTCATGGCGTTCATGTGGAATGGTCGACGAACGAGAAAGTGGCGCTCGAGGTGCTGTTCGGCGCTTCGCTCGCAGGCGCCCGCGGTTTGTTCACGTGCAAGCAAATGGGCCTCAACGTTGCAAGCGACGCGCTCATGAGCTTGAACTACGTGAGCGTGCGCGGAGGGCTCGTGCTGGTCGTCGCCGACGATCCGGGTCCCATTTCATCGCAAACCGAACAGGATACGCGCAGGTTTGCGTCGTTCGCCAAAGTGCCGGTGCTCGATCCTGCCACGCCCGAGCAGGCGTTCGACATGATCAAGGCTGCATTCGAGTTGTCCGAACGCTATCACACGCCCGTTATCGTCCGCCCGACCACGCGCGTCGATCATGCTTCTGCATTCTTCGACGTCGAAGACGAGACGCATGCGCTCGAGGTGCCTGAAGACGGGTTCGAGCGCGACGTTTCGAAATGGGTCATTTTCCCTCGGCGCGCTTACCAAGCGCACGGCGAAATCAACGAGCGTCTCGCCGACATCGCGCACGATTACGCGAACGACGAGGCTTTCAAGGTGTTCAACCAAATCGAAGGTTCCTCCGAAGCTGTTTACGGCATCATCGCAGGCGGCATAAGCGCAGCTTATGCTCGCGAAGCGCTCCGCATGGTCGAAGCACGCGCGGCCGAAGCAGGTTGTGACGCGCCGCCTTACAAGTTCATGCAAGTGGGCACTCCGTACCCATTCCCCGAAGAGGCCGCGGTCGAGTTCATGACCGGATTGAGCGATATTCTGGTCTTCGAAGAGCTTGACTATGTCATCGAGGACGAGCTTGCAAAACTCGCCGGTCGTGCTCATATGACCGTCAACATCCACGGCAAGCTTACGAACGAAGTGAAGAGGCGCGGCGAGAACGACGTCGACGACATCGCCATGCGCATCGAGAAGTTCCTTGGGCTGGCTGGACGCATGCGCCGCTATCGTTTCGAGATGCGCAGGCGCGACGATTACGTGGCTCCTGTCAGCTACGAGGACGAGCTGCCCGTACGCCCGCCCGTGCTGTGCCCTGGCTGTCCTCACAGGGGCAGCTTCTATGCCATCAAGCAGGCGCTCGGCAAAACGCCAGCCGTCATGTGCGGAGACATCGGCTGCTATACGCTCGGAAACGCCAAGCCGCTCGAGGTGGTCGACACCTGCCTGTGCATGGGCGCCGGCATTACGATGGCGCAAGGGCTCTCGACTGTCGACCCCGGCAAGAAGGCCATCGCCTACGTTGGCGATTCCACTTTCTTCGCTAGCGGCATGACAGGGTTGGCCAATGCGGCGTACAACGGGCATGACGTCACGGTCATGGTTCTCGACAACGCGACAACGGCCATGACGGGCACTCAGCCGCATCCTGGCACCGGCCAAACGCTCATGGGGCCGAAGAACACACCGCTTTCCATCGAACGCGTGCTCAATGCAAACGGTTTCAACCATGTTTACCATGCCAACCCGCTCGACAAGGACAGCTCGATCGTTGCTGTGAAAGCAGCTATCTCCTACGAGGGGCCCTCGGCTGTGATCTTCGAGTCGCCGTGCATCCAGCTGTCCAAACCCGGCGAGCCCGTTGTGATTGATGTGGAGAAATGCACGGGCTGCAAGAAGTGCATCACCTCGATCGGCTGCCCGGCCATCGGGTTCGATCCCAAGAGGGAAGGGCCGCGTTCGAAGGATAGAGGGCAGGCATTCATTGATCCAGCACTTTGCAACGGCTGCGACCTTTGCACCCAGGTGTGCCCGACACATGCAATCGAGACCCCGCTTTCGCGCTCGGAAGGCAAGCGGAAGGGCTTGGTCTCGACGCCTTCGATCGCGGAGCTCGATTCTGCTTCTATGCCGCAACCCCCTCAAGTACTTGATGTGCTGGAGTCGGCTGCCGCATCCGATGCGGCCAGGCGAGCCGAATCGGTTGAAGTCGTGAAAGACGATCCGGTTGATTCGCTTGAAACCGTCGAGGAGGCTGTGGTCACCATCGATGATTCCGCCGTTGTCGAAGAAGCCGATGAACCGGTAAACGCCGAAGTTTACGAGGCTGAAGTGCCTGATGAAACCGAGGCCGAAGAAGAGGTTGCAGGCGACGAAATCGTGGTTGATGAAGCCGATGACGCTGAAGCCACAGCAGACGAGGTTGAAGGTTTCGAGCCTGGTGATGGCGAGGCTGATGAAGCAGAACAGGTCGATGAGCTTGATCAGGTTGATACGGCCGATGAAGTTGGCCAAATCGACGTGACTGACAAAGTCGAACAAATCGACGACGCCACCAACGCTGACCCCATGGCGTTCTTGCAGGATGAAGTTATTTGGGGCAGCTCAACCGACTGGGGTGCCGAGCCGGTGGAGTCGAACGGGCAGATGGGCTACAAGCCCCTCAAGCTTGGCGAAGGGCATCTTATCAACACCGTTACACTGCAGGATGAACTCCGCGCATCGCGCGATGACCTTTCGTCGCGCATGTCTTCGATTTTCGGAGGCTTTGGCAAAAAGAAGAAGAAAAAGAAGAAGAAAGGCTCCGCTTCTGCCAATAAGGCCGGCGATAAGTCGCAGAAGGGAGGAGGCCCCGATGCTTAACGTCATGCTGACCGGAGTGGGCGGGCAGGGCACCGTCCTCGCTGCAAAGGTGTTTGCCCAGGCCGCGCAGGAGAAAGGCTGGCACGTGCGCACCGCCGAGACGATCGGAATGGCGCAGCGCGGCGGTTCGGTCGTTTCCCATGTGCGCATGGGAAACGATGGGGAAGAGGTGTTCTCGCCGCTCATTGCTGAGGAAACGGCCGATATGATCATTGCGTTCGAGCCTGCTGAAGGTGCGCGCGTTTTGCCATACCTGAGCAGTGACGGCGTGCTCGTCACAGCCGAGACTGCAATTCAGCCAGTGACTGCTGCATTGGCCGTCAATCCGTACCGCGGATCCGACGTCATCGACCGCTTGTACTCCATGTTCGAAGCCGGGTCAAACCGCCTGGTCGTCGTTCCCGATGAATGGGTTCTCGATCAGTTGGGAAACCGCAAGGCGCTCAACACCGTTCTGCTTGCCAGCGCCATTGCGACCGAACGCTTGCCGCTATCGATCGACGACCTGCGCGCTGCCATCAAGGCGTGCGTGAAACCGCAATTCGTCGATATGAATCTCGAGGCAATCGACATCGCCGTCGGGTAACATATATGCGCTATTAACGAAGGGGAAAGAAGATCATTATGAAGATGCAACCCGCACAATTAGAGGCAATTACCAAAGAGCTCGCCACGCTGAAGGAGCGCTCGCCGTTCTATGCGAAGCGATTCGAGGGCATCGATCTGGGTGACATCAAGACCCAGGCTGATTTCGAGAAGTTGCCGTTCACTGACAAAGGCGATTTGCGTGAGGCTTATCCGCTTGGATTGTCTGCCGTTCCGCAAGAGAAGATTGTCCGCATCCACTCGTCGTCGGGTACGACTGGCACGCCGGTCATCATCCCGTACACCAAGAAGGACGTTGAGGATTGGGCCATCCAGTTCGCTCGCTGCTACGAGTACGCTGGGGTGACGCCTTCCGATCGCGTCCAGATCACGCCAGGTTACGGTTTGTGGACGGCCGGCATCGGCTTCCAGGCTGGTTGCGAGCTTTTGGGCGCCATGGCCATCCCCATGGGCCCGGGCAATACCGAAAAGCAGCTGCAGTTCATGGTCGACATGGAATCCACAGTGTTCACCGCCACTGCGAGCTATGCGTTGCTCATTGCCGAGGAAGTTGAAAAGCGCGGCATCAAGGACAAGATCAAACTCAAGAAGCTCATCACTGGTTCCGAGCGTGCGGGCGAGAAGATCCGTAAGCGCATCATCGACGGGCTCGGAGTCGAGTACTACGACATTTACGGCCTCACCGAGGTATACGGCCCCGGCATCGGTATCAACTGCCAATACGGTCATGGCATGCATATCTGGAGCGACTATGTTTACCTCGAGGTCATCAACCCGGAGACGGGCGAGACCGTGCCCGATGGCGAATGGGGCGAGATCGTTCTCACCACGCTGCAAAAAGAGGGTGCGCCGCTCATCCGCTTCCGCACACATGACTTGTCGCGCATCATCCCAGGTGAGTGCGAATGCGGTCATAACGAGCATCCGCGCCTCGACACCCTCACCGGTCGCTCCGACGACATGATGAAAATCCACGGTGTCAACGTGTTCCCGGCCCAAATCGAAGAACTCCTGCAGGAGTTCCCCGAGCTGTCGAGCGAGTATCAGATTCGCATCTCACACTTGGACGGCCGCGACACCATGCGCATTTACATCGAGGCTCCCGGCACGTTGGACTGGGCGCAAACCTCGAAGGCCGTTGCATCGCGTGCGAAGAGCAAGATTGGCTTCACGCCGCTCGTGAAGATCGTCGAACTCGGCTTCCTGCCGCGTAACGAAAAGAAGACCAAGCGCGTTTTCGACGAGCGCGACTAGAAGTTGCGCGCGGGCGGCACACCGCCTCCTTGAGCAAAATGGCACGGTGCTCCCAGGGAAGGGTGTGCCATTCCAACATGGCACACCCTTCCCTGGGAGCACCGTGCCATTTTGCCGTTCTGCTATCGCTCCTCGATGGGGACGTATTCGCGAATTTTACGCCACGTTGTTTTGTAGGCCGGGCGGATGATGCGTTTGCCGGCGCCGATTTCCTCGAGGCGGTGTGCCGCCCAGCCCGACATGCGCGCGACGGCGAACAACGGCGTAAACAGTTCCTCGGGAATGCCGAGCATCGAGTAGACGAAACCCGAGTACATGTCGACGTTTGCGCACATGTCCTTTGTCGTGCCCTTGACGTTGAGCAGGACCTCTGGCGAAAGGCGCTCGATCGACTCAAGCAGGTTCAACTCACGTTCGAATTCGGTGCCTTGCGCAAGCTCCCGTGCGAACTGCTTCAAAATGACCGTGCGCGGATCGGAAATCGTGTAGACCGCATGACCCATGCCGTAAATGAGGCCTGACTTGTCGTAAGCCTCCTTCTTCACGATGCGCGCGAGATAGTCGGCCACTTCGTCATCGTTGTCCCAATTCTTGATTTGGGCTTTTGCTTCGGCGTGCATGGCGCGTACCTTGTGGTTGGCGCCGCCGTGGCGAAAGCCCTTCAGAGATCCGATGGCCGATGCATACGTCGAATACGCATCGGTGTCTGCAGAGGAGAGCACGCGCGTGGTGAACGTCGAGTTGTTACCGCCGCCATGTTCAGCGTGTAGACACAACATGATGTCGAGCATGCGCGCTTCCTCGGCTGTGTAGTGACGGTCGGGGCGAAGCATCGACAGAATGGTTTCGGCAGTTGACTCACCAGGAATGAAGGGGTGCATGATCATCGAGCCGCGCTCGTAGCGGGCCTGCCTCGCGTAGTAGGCAAGTACCATGATGCGCGGTAGGCGGGATATGAGCGACAGTGCGGTGTGAATCTCGTGTTCGATTGAGCGGGCCTCGGCATCCTCGTCGTACGAGTACAGGAGCAACGTCGAACGCGAGAGGATGTTCATGAGGTCCGGCGGGGTTTCGTGCAAGACAATTGATGCTGTGAAGCCGTCGGGCAGATCGCGTTCGTCGTCGATGACCTCGACGAAGCGGCTGAGTTGATCTTGCGTCGGAAGTTCGCCCATGAGCAGCAGATAGACTATTTCCTCGAATCGAAAGCGCCTCTCGTTGGCGGCGCCAACCAAGTCGTACAGCTCGTAGCCGCGCAGCTGCAACGAACCTTCGTCAGCAACCTTCACACCGTCCGACACGACGTAACCGTGCACGTTCGAGATGTTCGTGACACCCGCGAGCACGCCCGTGCCATCGGCATTGCGCAGGCCGCGCTTGACGTCGAAGCGCTCGTAGAACGACGGGTCTATCGTATTGATCTGGTTGAAGCGTTCGTATAGCTCGAACTTTTCTTCATTGGCGAATTCCATGCAAGTCCTTTCAAAAACTGAAACAGGTACCAAGTACCTGTTTCAAGGTAACTCCACTCCAAGGGAGGGTTGAAGCTAGCCAAAAAGGTTGGCCTTTTTTGGCTAGCAAACGACCCGTTAAGCGTTCACCTTCTTGCCGATGGTGTTGCGCAGCACGATGAGCGTGCCGATGACCAGCACCAGGCCGATGGCCAGGCAGATGAATGCGTTCTGCACGAAGCCTGCGATGATGAAGCAGACAAACGAGATGGCAGCCACGGTGAGCGCGTAGGGAATCTGCGTCGAGACGTGCTCGATGTGGTTTACGTTTGCGCCAGCCGATGCCATGACGGTCGTGTCGGAAATCGGCGAGATGTGGTCGCCGCAGACGGCGCCAGCCAGGCAGGCCGAGATGCCGATTGTCATGAGCGTCGAGGTGGGATCGAAGACGGCAACGACAATCGGGATGAGGATGCCGAACGTACCCCAGCTGGTGCCGGTTGCGAAGGCGAGGCCGAGCGCCACCAGGAAGATGATGGCGGGCAGCATCATGTAGAGGCCTTCGGCCGAGCCGGCGAGTGCGTCATGCACGAAGACGTCGGCGCCAAGAGCGGAGGTTGCAAGCTTCAGCGTCAGGGCGAAGGTCAGGATCAGCATGGCAGGAACCATGGCCTTGAAGCCGGTGACGAAGCACTCGGTGGCTTCCTTGAAGGAAACGACACGGCGGATGAGCA
>CACZIP010000004.1 GCA_902781245.1 uncultured Coriobacteriaceae bacterium
CACGATCGCCGGTATCCACTTCATTGGCGCATTAGCATGACAATCGATGCCAATCAATTCGTCGCATTCCGCGGACCTCACTGATGTGCGCCGTGAAAGAATAGCGGCAATCCACGCCAACCCCTTGGCGACCGCCCCAAGGCACGATTGCAATAATGCAAGCAAGCTTCTATTGAGTACTGCAGTCCGAGTATTCCCAAAACCCATAAGATAAACGAGCAAATAGTTGGTAATCTTTTTATCAGCTTGGCAGAAAAAGGCGGTGATTAGCAACGGGAACGCAGCAATTCTTCCGCCGCAAATATTGTTCTGCACTACTATCAGAGAATGTACCGGCTTGCGACTGGACGGGACAAAACTAACTCCGTGAACGCTTTTTACCATGTCAGACATGCGCGGCTTAATCGGAACGATGGCCTGAGTCCGCATAATGGCAGTCGAGCATATAGCTGAACAGCTCGCCATATGTTAACCTTTTGGCTGGAATCGGTCGAGAAAACGCGTTGAAATGAAAAGTAGCGCGGCAAAGCAGGTCAAATAACCAACGGTGTATGCCCAGCTGCTGAGCAAGTCGCCTCTGAGCATAAAGAAGAACAGCATGCAGGCGAACACGTAAAATAGACGCCCTCCCCCGCTCCCTTCATAGAACCAGGAATCGAACTTCCAACAGAGAAGCCCAGCTACGATTGCGAATAACACCATCCCCGCAATCCCGAAATTAATCATACCCTCCCCTGGCAGTGGGCAAGAGACATTAACAAACGATTGACCTTGGGAGGAAGCGATCATTGCACCAGACCCAACACCTTTCGCAGTCCAGATTGATCTTGGAATAAAAAAGAGAGCAACCGTAGCAAGCTGAAAGCCAGCGGCCGTTCCGTTCTGCGCTACATAATGCACTGATCTCGCAAACATACTGTAGGCGTCATAGTCCCCCGAACAAAACCCTAAGGGTAGATTGGAAACTGTCGCTCCAACTTGATTAATAAACGTTTCTACACCAAAGCTGCTAAATCTATAAACATTTGATGCGGGAAAGACAATCAGCAAGCCGAAAAGAAGAATCAGCGGGAATATGCCTTTGCGCTCCATCATCGGCTTAAACGCGAGCAAAGCAAGACCACCATAAATTGTTGCGGCATTGTATCGAGCCATCCCGGCAGGAAAACACGATATTATAATTAGGATACCTGCAATTACCGTCAAAACGTCCACTTTGCGAAGTTGGATGCATCGAACTAGAACTAGGACGAAGGCAAACACGGGTATCGCTCGTATGCCTTTATCTAAGAGCAGCGAAGAAGTTTGATCGAGCCCCGTCGAAAAGGTTGAGCGAGCAAAAAGATTACCGAAACCCACATACGATACAACGAGCATCGTAGCAACTACCGATAGTGACACCAACACAATCTCGGCCTTTCCGGATATCTGCGGAAGCCCAGCATAAAAGTCGTCGTAAAACCCTTTGAACGAGCGCCGTTTTCTCCCTCGGAGACCCATAGAAGCAACAGCGAATAATACCCCCCAGCCAGTCAAAAGCATGTTGGATGTTTGGTAGTCAGCATCGGTTAACATATATCCCCACGGGGCATATCCGTGGGTATACTGAGATAGTGGCGCAATAACGAAGAAGGTGATATAGAAAACCCAGTGCACCTGAATTATGGAGAAAGGCCTTCGCGTTACAGACATTACAAAACATGTAAGGCCAAGTATTAAATTGACGAAAAAAGTTAAATAGACAAAAGGATCGTTACCAGTAACGTTTGTTGTTCCAATCGCAACGATTGAGAGAAACAGTAATCCGAATACCATTACCATCATTGCGAGTATGGCAGAATGAGAGGTCACGAACGTGGTCCTATCACTGTTATTTCGCTTTCCGAATTCGTTTACCCCCATTGCCATTCACCAATCATGTCCGCTATCATCCTTGCAGCGGCCTCATAATCGTCTATCACTTTAGAATCGTGCATTGCTCCTATGGTTTCCGAGCAACCTCCCGTATCATAGGTTAGAACAGGTGTTCCGCATGCCTCAGACTCCAAATTCACAGACGGATAATTGTCTTCACGAGTTGGATTGAACAGGACATCCGCAGCGGAATAAATCGTGGCAAGCTCCTTGCGCGATTCGGTTCTCTCGATACCGATTATCCCTTGCGGTAAGCTTTCTATTTGATTGCGCCTCAAACCGACAAGCACAATTACCAGCCGTCCCTCGAAATCTCGGGCAAGTCGCATGAAATCATTTATTCCTTTACGTTCAGTCCAAGGGCTAGCAACGCCTAGAACCATAAAGCGATCATCAATTCCATAGTGTGCGCGGAATTCGCTCGGCGTCGGTTTGAAAACCGCGTGGTCGACATCGTTGTGCCGCACTTCAATCGGGTACTTCGAAAGAAAGCTCTGGCTTACAAGGCGTGCTAGCCATTTCGACGGAGTGATGATCGTCTGCTTATCGGTGGATAGCGATGTAAAAATACAACGCTTATCATCGAAATTTCGCTTGCTGTTATCGAACAGGCAAGATTTGGGATACTCACTCTTCTGCGGACACTTGTATTCGTACGAGCAATGAGTCTTCCATTGCTCGCACTTCACATACGTGAAGTGCGAGCAATGGCCCGTAAAACTCCAACAATCATGCAAAGTCCAAAAAGTCATCTGATTGCGTTTTGCCAGCCACTGAAAGAGCATTTCAATGTTGAGATAATAACCGTGTAAGTTGTGCAGATGCACCACGTCTGGATCAACCTCATCTAGCTTTGCCAAAAGTCTACGCGTAGCTGCCTTGGAATGAAACCCGGCTCGATCGTCTATACGCGTAAGCGCTACGTCGACATACGTACCTAGCCTTGAGCCGAAATTGAATTCGTGATCGTTCTCAGCGGCACGTCCGCGTCCCCACATGGCCCAACATTCGTCACCTACAGCAAGACGTTTCTCTTGCTCACGAAACATCACCGATCCCGTGGACCCGTTTGGTACAGTATTTATCTGCACATACTTCACGAGCTAGCGCTTTCTCCAAACCATCTTGTCCACAACTCCAGCGTAAGACTGGATGATCTTGACAACCTTTGTCGATACGTTGAGATCAGCATAGTCTGGCACCAAGATGCCAAAGTCATCATCTTGTTGCATTACAACTGCAAGGTCAACCGCCTGCAACAAACCCTTTTCATCAATACCCGACAACACAAAACATGCTTTATCTAGGGCCTCGGGGCGTTCGGTTGAAGTGCGAATACATACCGCCGGAAAAGGCTTGCCGACACTTGTGAAAAAGCTCGACTCTTCTGGCAACGTACCCGAATCGCTCACAACGCAGAAAGCATGTGACTGCAAACAGTTGTAATCATGGAACCCGAGCGGCTCATGCTGGATGACTCGTCCATCAAGCTCAAACCCAGATTCTTCCAAACGCTTTCGGCTACGCGGGTGGCAGCTATAAAGCACGGGCATGTCGTACTTATTCACCATGGCGTTGATGGCAGAAAACAAGCTCTCAAAGTTTTCTTGGGTATCAATGTTCTCCTCGCGATGAGCGGAAAGCAAGATGTAACCGCCCTTTTCAAGCCCCAAACGGGAGTGGATATCGGATGCCTCGATCTCGGCAAGGTTGGCGGTCAGCACTTCGGCCATTGGACTGCCGGTCACATAGGTACGTTCTTTGGGAAGACCACACTCTGCCAGATAGCGTCTCGCATGCTCGGAATAAGCCAAATTCACATCTGAGATTATGTCCACGATTCGACGGTTGGTCTCCTCGGGTAGACACTCATCCTTGCAGCGATTGCCAGCCTCCATGTGGAAGATGGGAATATGCAGCCTCTTCGCACCTATAACAGACAAGCAGCTATTCGTGTCGCCAAGCACCAGAACGGCGTCAGGCTTCACTTGCACCATGAGTTTGTAGGAGCGGTCGATGATGTTGCCCATAGTCGCACCAAGGTCATCGCCCACTGCATCAAGATACACGTCGGGATTATCAAGCTTCAAATCCTTGAAGAATACCCCGTTGAGGTTGTAGTCGTAGTTTTGCCCCGTGTGCGCCAACAGACAGTCGAAATACTTCCGGCATTTCTTAATTACCTCGGAAAGGCGAATAATTTCAGGACGTGTACCAACAATGATAAGAAGTTTGAGACGACCGTCATCTTTAAAAGAAGCTTCATAGCCCATCGAAGCTACACCTCCTCGAAAAATGTATCAGGTCGGTCAGGGTTGAAGACCTCATTTGCCCACATGACTGTTACCAAATCACTATCTTGCGATACGTTGATGATGTTGTGCGTATAACCCGGAATCATTTCAACAACTGTCGGATCGTCACCACAAACACGATACTCAACTACTGGATACTCGTTACCTTCCTGATCAACGCCAACTCTCCTGAGCTGAATAAGCGCTTCCCCACTGACTACCAGGAACTTTTCCCACTTCGTATGGTGCCAATGCTGGCCCTTTGTGATTCCAGGCTTCGAAACGTTCACGGAGACCTGTCCGCGGTCTGTTGTATGCAGTATTTCAGTAAAGCTTCCGCGGGCATCTTCGTTTTTCTTCAGCTTATAGCTGAAATCACTAGGGTCGAGATAACTCAAATACGTGCTGTACAGCTTCTTCGAGAACGACCCCTCAGTAACATCGGGTATTGAGATGTCATCACGGGCAGCTTTGAAACCATTCAACAGTTCCACGATTTGGCCAAGCGACACATGATCGGTGGGAAGTGCTTCGCAGAACCCACCTTCTTTATGGCACTCCTTGCCAAGAAGCGCATTGAGCATTTCATCGACCAAATCATCGATGTAGAGCAAATCGAGCTCCGTCGATGGATCATTCACAGTAATCGGCAAATCGTTAGCAATGTTATTACAGAACGTTGCAACTGCGCTGTTGTAGTTTGGACGGCACCACTTACCATAGAGGTTCGGGAAGCGGTATATGAGCACCTTCGCACCCGTTCGCTCCGAGTACTCGCGAAATAGCTGCTCACCAGCAAGCTTGCTCTTACCATACTCGCTGCCTGCGAAACGACCTTCAAGCGAAGCCTGCACACTAGAACTCAACATCACCGGGCACTTGTTGCTGTGTTTCTCAAGCGTCTCAAGCAGCGTCGAAGCAAATCCGAAATTGCCCTCCATGAACTCGGAAGCATCCTTTGGCCGGTTCACACCCGCCAGGTTGAAGACGAAGTCTGCCTCAGCGCACCACGCATCAAGTTCTTCAGGCGTCGACGAGAGATCGTATTCAAATATCTCTAACGGTTGCAATTCTTGAAAGCGTTCTCGACGATCCTTGCCGTCACGTATGTTCTTCAATGAGGCACAGAGATTGCTACCAACGAACCCTTTTGCGCCAGTAACTAATACCTTCACTATTGCACCGCCTCACCTTCGCGGCCTTCCATCGCCAGCTGCACGTACTCGGCAGTCTTTATCTTTGCTACCGTGCCCGCAACATCTAAACGCTCGGTATTGTGCGAGGTATAGGCTTCATCAACCATAGTCTCAACCTTGCCCTCGACGAAGAATTTATCATAGTTCAAATCACGCGAATCAGCATATACGCGATAGTATTTCCCCATGTCTTCGGAGCGCAGCCTCTCTTCACGTGTCATGAGCGTCTCGAACAGCTTCTCCCCGTGCCTTGTTCCGATGATTCGCGTGCCTACATGTCCGAACACCTCTTGGACAGCTTCGGCCAAATCTGCGATGGTCGACGCCGGCGCCTTCTGAATGAAAAGGTCTCCAGGATTAGCATGCTCGAAAGCGAAGCAAACGAGATCAACGGCTTCGTCGAGGTTCATAAGAAATCGCGTCATCGCTGGATCGGTCACGGTCAACGGCTCGCCCTTGCGAATGCGATCGATGAAAAGCGGGATAACGCTACCGCGACTGCACATGACATTGCCGTATCGCGTGCAACATATGGTCGTACGCCCCGCTGCAATTCGGGCATTTGCATAGATGATTGACTCCATCATGGCTTTCGACTTGCCCATGGCGTTAATTGGATAAGCTGCTTTATCGGTTGAAAGACACACAACTTTGTCGACGCCTTCGTCAATGGCTGCATGCAAAACGTTGTCCGTACCTATGACGTTTGTCTTGACAGCTTCCATCGGAAAGAACTCGCACGACGGCACTTGTTTGAGTGCGGCAGCGTGGAAGATATAGTCCACACCATGCATAGCATCGCGAACGCTACGCTCGTCCCGCACGTCTCCAATGTAAAAGCGAACTCTTCTTGCAAGCTCCGGCGAACGCGATTGCAATCTATGCCGCATGTCATCTTGCTTTTTCTCATCGCGACTAAAAATGCGAACCTCGCCCACATCTGTTTCCAGAAAATGTTTAAGGACGGTAGAGCCAAAAGAGCCCGTACCGCCCGTTATCATCAACGTCTTACCTGCGAAGGCAGTTGTATCAGTCTGCACTATTGCTTCCCTTCAGTTTCTGCAACTCTCTTTCCAATATGGAATAGAATCGCTCTTTTGCAAAGTGTTCTTCGTAGTATTTTCTTCCGTTTTTCCCCATAGCCTCGCGCTGCTCGGGCGTCATATCGGCAAACCTCAGACATATCTCCGCAAGACCGACGGGATCTTCGGCATCGCAGCACAGCCCGCATCCAGCTTCCTCGATGATGTGGCGAGCTTCCCCAACTACCGTGCCGAGAATGGGGCGTCCCGCTGCCATGTAGGAAGTAATCTTCCTTGGCAAAGTGTATCCGAGAATCGAGTTGTCTTGGAACGTTGCCACCATGGCATCTGACGAGTCGTAGAACGAAGGCATATCGTTGAGGGGATACCTCCCGTGAAAAATCACGCACTCGGCCCCGATTTCATCTTTGTACTTCTTCAAAGTCTCCAGTTCGGAACCCGATCCCACTACATGCAACGCAAAACGTTCGTCACCCTCGAGATAATGGCCTGCTTCTACGAATGTGTTCACAGCTTGCGCAATGCCGACATTCCCAGCAAACGTGAGATTTATCTTTGTCGGATCATACTCCTCACGAAGCGGGGCGTCCTGGTCGAAGATGTCCTCTGCATACTGCGGCAGATACAAGGTTTTCACATCCTGCATGCCAAGCTCTTGCTTGTAATACTCTCCGAACGTGCGTGATGAAATCGCCAACGTATTTGCAGATGAATAGATTCTTCGCGACACGCTTGCGTAGGCTTTATAGATAATCGACCCTCGCTTGATATTGCCAACCGTTAAACATTCGGGCCAAAGATCCTGGCACCAGAGAAGCACTGGCACGTGATTCTTTTTCCCGTACGCAAGAGCGGGACGGCTCATCATAACTGGAGACGTTTGAAACGAAAGCACGACGTCGTAACCCGCACCCATGCTCCGTGCAATCCTTGTCGCATTTATGCTGAAGCTGTAGTAGTTCAAAACGCGTTGCCAGATTTCGCAACCCCTCGGGATGAGCTTCGTACGTATGATATGCACACCATTGCGCTCCTGCTTTGCATGGGCGCCATGCTCGTAGCCCTCGTATATGTCACCATCGGGATAGTTTGGCGTACCCGTAAGTACAGTCACGCTGTGGCCCATGGCAGCAAGGCCTTCGCATACATCTGGGATTGCAAACGGCTCAGGCCAGTAGTGTTGGCTCACTGCCAGAACTCGCAGAGGTCGCTCGGTCTTCTTGAGGTCGTCATTCGAAGTTGAACTCGCATCAACACCTCCCAGGATAGCTGCTGCGATTTCTTCTTTGGTGTAATCCTCGTCCTCATCGACTTCGTCGATTGGCACAACTTCGTTTTCGCCCGTTTCCGGATCGAAGCGCTTGCGTATAACCGGCACGAAAACACGCAGATGCATACCCAATAGGAACAAAGCAACCGCGACTGCAATGACGATGATTACTCTCCAAAAAGCGGTCACTTGCGTGATGGCAACAGCACACAAGCACAGCATTGCCGTGCAGGCGTAAATTATTGCCACCGCTGCCCGTTGCCCGTAGTTCTTTTTCAAAAGGCGGTGGTGGACGTGCCCTTTGTCAGCCGTTCCGATGCTGATGCCAACGCGTGTTCGGCGAACAATCGCTGCAAAGGTATCCAGAATGGGGATACCCACCATGACCATCGGAACCAAAAGCGTGGTAACACCTGTAATATTCACAGTTCCCATGAGGGAGATAATGCCGAGGCAGAAACCCAACAGCATAGAACCTGAATCGCCCAGAAAGATCTTTGCTGGATGGAAGTTCCATTTCAAGAACCCGAACGTCGCACCAACAAGCGCCGCAGCAAGTGCCGCAGCATCATAATGTCCAGCCATAACTGAGACGGCGAACAATGCAATGCCGCACATTGCAGTAATTCCCGAAGCCAAACCGTCAATGCCATCAATGAGATTGATGATGTTTGCAAATGACACAAGGTAGATTACCGTTATTGGATATGCAATCCAGCTTAGCTCGATGACGCTGTCATCAATAGGACTGACGATGCTACCAATTACAACACCGAATGCAGTTGCCGCTGAAGCTGCGACAACCTGCCAAATAAATTTCGTATGCGGCATCATGTTCTTGACATCGTCGATTGCTCCAACAAGAAACATGCCGAAGATAGACAAGCCCACGCCGGCGTAATTAATTGACAGTTCGGCTGTTGGCTCTTGAATCGGACCCCACCCGAACGCCTGAGAGAGAACGAGCCACCCACCGAAAGCGACAGCTAATCCCGCCATCACAGCAATACCACCCATGCGCGGAGTGGGCGTGGTGTTCACCCTGCGTCTGCTTGGATAGTCGACAGCATCCAGCTTCCATGCAATCTTGCTCGCAAGTGGTGTAAGTAACAATGTCGCAATTAGCGCGATTGCGAACAGTGCAAAGTATGAGTTGCTAACGGAGCTTAGACTTGCCATATTTGCTCCAACAACACAAGAGTTTGTGCGGGCGCAAAAGCGCTCCCACACACGACGTTTGAAGCCTCGTTATTCATTTGTCGATCGTTGCCGTCAATCAAATGGACGGCAACACCACCATTATCCACCACTATTACATCCTGCCGAAGCAAACGTTTAAACTCGTTCGTAACGCAATCTCATGCTTCTTTGAAAAGGAGCATTACCCGCCCACCACCTCAGCTAAGTGCCGCACTTTGCCGAGGACACTACAGATCATTGCACCACGTCAACGCTTGAAACTATCCCCATAGAATGTCTTGTACTATACGTAATCTACTACGAACAAATGATTAGTACAATGTACAATAAGGTCGTTGAAAACCGACTTATAGATACTTGCCGAACTTTTGGCAAGCGCGGGTGAACAAGTCGTAGTGACCCACTCGATGAGCATCGCTGGCAAAGTGGGTGTAGAGTCCCTCTTTGAGCATGCGCTTGGCAGGCTTCAACTCATCTCCAAAGCGGCCACCGGCCACGAAATCGGTCGAAGCTTGAAGCACGCACCCCATGTCGACAAGATCATAGGCCAGAGAGATGTCACGCTGGATGGCATGATAACGCTCGGGGTGCGCGATGATCACTTGGAATCCGTGCCCCTGAATCTCGAAGATCGTGCGTTTGTACTGCTCGAAATCGTGCGCATGACAGCGCGTGTCCAGCTCGAGCAAAAACTCATCGGTATCGGCGAAGGCCAAATGGTCAATCCACTCGTAACCCAGCTCCATGAGCTTGGTATGATTGACCTCGAACCCCATGCGGATGGGCATGTCGCTCACATGGTCGCACAGCAGGTTGTAAGCAGCCCACATGGCATCCCAGTCGAAATAAGGGTCGCGGCAATGCGGCGTGCAGACGACCTCGTCTACGCCCGCCCCGCGTGCCGCTTCGACCATCGCGAGCGATTCCTCCAAATCGGCGGCACCATCGTCAACGCCCGGCAGTATGTGACAGTGCATGTCGCGCATGATGCCTCATTGATTCGAGCACTCTATCTGGAATGGTTTCCGCCACTCTTGGTGGTCGGCAGATTTCCTCATGAGACACCACCGCGGGGAACCGAGCGACCGCCAACACCCCTGACACCGCTCGATGGGCGATCGACCAGCTGGCTGGGCATTGCAGCTTTCTGCGGCACTTGTTCGAGCGCAACGTCGCCCTTCTTCTTGCTATGGTCTTTCGTGTAGTACGAGTAGTAGTACTCTGATCCCGTGCCCTCCACGAACGTCGTGCAGATGCCCATGACGTTGACCTCGGCGTTTTCCAGCTGCTCGCACGCCAGCACGAGCTCTTGGCGCTTCACCTTTCCGGGACGAACAACCAAAATGGCGCCATCGACCACACGTCCAAGCACAGCTGCGTCGATGAACGTGCCTACCGGAGGAGTGTCGTATATCACATAATCGAACTGCTCGGCCAGCACATCATTTAACTGGTCCATACGCTTGCTTGCCAACAAGTCGGCTGGATTGGGCACGCTGGGTTCGGCGTCGAGGAAATAGAGCCCTTTCACCGTCGTGGGAACAACAGCATCGCGAATGTTCGCACCGCCCGTGAGCACGGCCACCAAGCCGTTCTGCGGATGTAGGTTGAGCATGCTCGCCAAGCTGCGACGACGCATGTCACCCTCAACCAGCAGGACCGTATGCCCCGCGGTCGCGGCCGCCTGGGCAAGGTACCACGCAGCGGTCGTCTTGCCCTCATCGGGCACCGAGCTGGTAATGAGGATGGTCTTGATCTCGTTGTCGATCGACTGGAACCTGATGTTGGCGAACATCGTCTTAGCTGCGTTCTGCACCTCGAGCAGGTTCGTGGCTGACTTCTGCTTCTTTGCCATGATTGCCTCCCCCGCCCTTCTATTTGATGACCGGAATGCGACCGATGACGGTCAAGCCCGTGAGCTCAGCCGCTTCCTCAGCTGAGCGCACACGCGTGTTGGCCATGTCGGCGATAACGATGATGGCGATGGCGATGAACAAGCCGGCAAGGAACGCGACCGCAATGTACATGAGCCGCGGCGGACCGGACGGCCTTGACGGTACCGGCGCTTCATCGATGACGTTGATGCTTTGAACATCCATCACCTGCTGGGCGATGCTGTCGACGGTTTTCGCAAGCTGGTTCGCCACGACGGCAACGTTCTCGGGCGACGTGCCCGTCACCTTCACGGTGATGACGCGCGTGGTCGTGGTGCTGTCGACGTTGACCGTGTAGCCGGACAGCGAATCCAAACCCACGGCCTCGGCGGCGCTTTGCTGCACGCGGCTGGACTTGATGAGCGTGGCCACGTCGTTTGTGAGCATCTGGCTGGCCGTAAGGTCAGTGTTGGTAATGCTTTCGTTGGACTGCGACTTGGTCAGGACGTACAGCGAAGTACTGGCCGTGTATTGGTCGGCCATGACGAGGAAGCTGTACGCCGCCGTGGCCAGCGCGAAGATGACTGGAAGGGCAATGACAAGGCCCAAATGCTTACGCATGAGCCCGAACAGTTCTAGCAATGTCACAGTTGTGTTCCCTTTCGTGTGCCTATTCTGCGAATCGGTCGGTGTTTTGGCTTTGCAGACTCTGTTAGTTGTATCTAATTGATAATACTACCATTTGGTATATGCGATAACGAACTGGGAGCAGCCGAACGGAAGAACCATATGGCCTATCACGTTAAAAAAACCTCCGAGCGCTCGCGGCGCGACCCGTCCCAAGGCGGATGGGACACGACCATCATCAAGGCGCCCGATTCGCACTCGTCGTCGAAGCACGGAAAGAAACGCCACCACAGGCGCCGCAAGAAATGGCCGAAAGTTGTGGCGGGCGTTTTGATTGCGCTGCTGGTCGTCGTGGGCATCGGTGCTGGTGCGGCATTCGCGTATATGAAATCCCTCGACAAGGCCATGTCGCTGGGCGACAACCACGAGGCGATTTCTGCAGCGCTGACCGACACCCCGGCGAGCAAGCCGTTCTATGTGCTGGTCATGGGATCGGACCTGCGCGAGGTCACCGACAAGTCCGTGAAGGATGGCACGAACTACAGCGCGACGCATGGCACGCGCTCCGACGTGATCATGCTGATGCGCGTCGATGCCACGAACTCGAAGCTGACCATGATGACCATCCCGCGCGACACGCCGTACGTGTATTCCGATGGTGCGATCGCCAAGCTCAACCACACGTATGAGACCGACGGAGCCACAGGGCTCATCACTGCGGTCGAGGGCCTGACGGGCGTTAAGATCTCGCACTACGTCGAGGTGCACGGCTCGGATGTCGAGAACGTCGTGGACGGCCTG
This sequence comes from uncultured Coriobacteriaceae bacterium, assembly GCA_902781245.1. Lineage (GTDB taxonomy): Bacteria > Actinomycetota > Coriobacteriia > Coriobacteriales > Eggerthellaceae > UBA9715. The sequence continues at coordinate 12,220 of CACZIP010000004.1, forward strand.
GGCGGCATCACGGTCGATGTGCCGCAGGCGATTTCCGGCACGACCATCACGGGCGTGCCCGTGAGCATCGACTCCGGGTTGCAACGTTTGTCGGGGTCAGAGGCGCTGCTTCTTGCGAACAGCCGCATGCAGTACGATTCGCTCCAAGACATGAACCGCCAGAAGGGAGCACGGCTGGTCGTGGCCGGCATCATCGAAGCCATTCGTTCCAAACCGCTTTACGAGATACCGGGCGCTGTAGCCGATGCGGCCTCATGCGTGAAAACCGACATGGAAACGACCGAGCTCGTGAACATCGTGCGCATGATGCGGGACAACTTGACGTTGTACTCGGGCACGGCGCCCTACGACGGCGATTTGGACTTGTGGGCCGTGTCGTCGCATGCCGAGGAAGACGCACCGTGGCTTTGCTACGTCAACGAAGCAGGCTGGAAACGCGTGCTTGACGCGCTCGGCTCCGGTGAAGACATTGCGGGCATGTCGTACGACAAGGATGCTGTGCACTACGCCGGGCAGCCCGAGTCAACCTGGTCGCAAGGGCTCGTGGAGCCGTAGCCAGAAAGGGACAGCCTGGGCGGTCTTCCACGACAAAAAGAAGCGGCAATCATGGCCACCTCAAAGAGGTGGCCACCTCCGCCTCCGCCCACCTCAAAATACCGCCATTCTCTTGATTTAGCTTGTGTTCCAAAACAATGAGTTTCTTTACAGTAGAATCGATCAAGAATCGATTCTGCCGAGCGGATGTGATAACTCATGAAAAACGATCTGGCGAAAAGCGCCGCATATTGCAAAACGTGCATTGCCATCTGCTTCCTTGCAGCATTGCTCTGCGCCCTGGTATTCGACGCGCAAACTTCATGGGCAAATGATGGGCAAGCGCTCGAGAACAACAACGACAATGCCGGATACGTCCTGACCGTGACAGATGAGAGCGATGCCGGCGATCAAGAATCCATCGGCAACAGCGACAAAGCGACGGGTGCTGAAATCGAAATCGTCTCTAGGAGCATGCCAGAAAGCAACGTAACACAGCAAGCGGACAGCTCGAGCAATTCGAGCAACCGGGGCTCATCACCGACCCAAGAAGCTAGCAACTCGACCGGCTCAACCAATCAGGCAGTAGATGGTATTGCAGCCACCAAGACATCAAATGCCACAACCACCCAAGAAGCGGGCGGCGCAACGAGCACCAAACCGGCAGGCAATCCAGCAAATCCCCCAACAGCAAGCGACGCAATGAAGCTCCAAGCCAAAGATAGCTCTGCGACCTCTCAGCTGAAGAGCAACCCACCTGCCCCGCTTCCTGATGGCGACTACATCATCCGATCGCTCGTGGCCTCGAGATCAGTGCTCGACGTCTACGGCGCATCGAAGGCAAGCGGCGCGAATGTGCAGCTGTACTCATACAACGCCACCGCAGCCCAAAAGTGGACACTGACATATGACGCCATCGGCGGCTTCTACACGATTGCCAACAAGGTGGCCGGCAACGTGCTCGACGTGTCGGGCGCTTCTACGGCCAACGGCGCCAACGTGCACGTGTGGACTCCCAACGGTACCAAAGCGCAGCAGTGGCGCATCGTGAGGGACGGTGCAGGCTGGCGCATCGAATCGGCTCTCAAGGATCATTTCGTGCTGGACGTCCTGGGCGCAAATCCAAGCAATGGCACGAACATGCAAGCATACCAAGCGAACGGCACGAATGCTCAGCGCTTCGAGCTCATCTCACTTAACCCTAACGTCGCCCCCTCCACCGCAACCGTCGAAGAGGGCGCATACGTACTGACCACAGGCACAGGCAAGGTCGTAGACATCGCGAGCGGATCGCTCGAATCGGGAGCAAACGCCCAGCAGTACGCATCCAACTCGACCTATGCCCAGCGTTTTTATATCGAACCAGACGGCACTGGCTTCTACCGCATTTTCAGTGTCGGTTCTGGCCTGGCTCTCGACGTTTCGGGCGCCAATCCGCTGTCTGGCACAAATGTGCATCAATACACATGGAACGGCTCTGCTGCCCAATTGTGGTCGCTGCAGGCCAATTCGGACGGCACGGTCACGTTCATCTCGAAGTGCAACGGACTTGCGTTAGACGTATTAGGCGCATCGACGGCCAATGGCGCGAACCTGCAGGTGTACACCTCCAACGGTACGAAGGCACAGAAGTTCAGCTTGACGAAAACCGACCTCTTGTCCGCTGGAACGGTTCGGCTCTACTCGGCCGGTGCAATCACGCGCGTTGTGGACGTGAGGGACGCTTCTGACAGCGCAGGTGCCGCCTTGCAGATCTATCAATCTAACGGGACTTTGGCACAAAGGCTCGCTGTCGCCAAAACCGAATCGGGCTACACACTGCGCCCTGTTTGCTCAGGCTTGTACGCTGCGGCATCAGGTTCTTCCGTGGTGCAAGCTTCAACGCCGACAACCTGGAACATCGCATTCGCGAAGTCCGGCACGCGACGGGGCATCGTGCTTTCGCTTTCCGGCAAAGCCGTAACAGCAACGGGCACGGGCGACTCGTCCGCCCTCTCGCTTCAAGCGCCTTCGGGATCGATTCTGCAATCGTTCTGTCCCGAGGTAACGACGCTCCTTGCTAACGGGGTTTACACCATCGCAAGCGCCAGCAACGGCAAGGTGCTCGATGTCGATGGCGCCAGCTGGCGAAACGAGGCGAACATCCAGGTGTACACGAGCAATGGCACGGGCGCACAGGCTTTCTTGATCGAATCGACCGGCGGTGATTGCTATCGCATAGTCAATGCTATGACCGGCAAAGCCGTCGATGTGGCAGGCGGCAACAGCACCGACGGCACAAACGTCCAGCAATACGTGTGCAACGGAACGGACGCTCAACTGTGGGTCGCTGAGCTGTCAAACGCGGGCCACATCGTATTCGTGAACAAGGGAACGGGCAAGGCGCTCAACCTGAACGGAACAAACGTCAACATCCGAACCAAGAACGGCGCATCGACGCAAGGATGGAAACTCAAGCCCTCAACGTACGTGTACGACGCCGTGCTCAGCAACGCATGCAACATCGTGCAAGACCGAAGCAGCTACACGAACTACTACATCATCGTCGACCTCACCAACACCCGCACGATCATTTTCGAGGGCGACAGGGGTAACTGGACGCCCATCCAGAATTGGGTTTCCACGGTCGGCGCACCGTGGTCGGAAACGCCAACGGGCACCTACACCATCTCAGGCAGGGGCTACTCGTTCAACGGGGCGCTGGGCGGCACGCCTTACACCTGCTACTACTGGACGAACTTCCTCGACTACGTGTACCTGTTCCATTCGATTCCGTATCACCAGAACACGTGGACCGTGCAAGATGGCCGGCTCGGCGAGCAAGCCTCACACGGTTGCGTGCGCTTAGCCACCGACAACGCCTACTGGATTTACAACAACATACCCGACGGCACGCGCGTGTACATTTACTACTAGAGGCGCACCCTGCGCTCAACTCAAATTGCATACCTCGGATCAATTGCCTGCAACTCGGCAAGTGAATCAATCTCGTCGATGTCGTCAAACGAGCACGGTTCGATATCAATGCGATAATTGTCGCGCATGATTACGCACGGCACGTCATCCCAAAAGCGCTGTCGATGCTCTTCGCGCTCGAAAGCTTCTGGCAGATCAACGGCCAACTTCGCCCCATCTTCAGCAGTCCAGTAGCTTACACCAAACATGTGATAGCAATCTCGTCCGCCCTTATGCAAATCAACAATTACCCCGTTTTCAACATCGAAGCACCAGTCTGGAGTTTCATTGACAGGGACGCCCATATAACAGGAATGGTAACGATACTTCTTTATCAGTCCAGGGTTCTTCAAATAGAGATCGCTCTCGAAAGCATAGGCGTTTTGGAAGCAATCTTTCGCAACGCATGCAGACGAAATGTTGTTCGTCGTGTCGTATATCTTATTCTCAAGAAGCGTGATGCTCGGATAGTCCACTGTCAATAACTCGAACTGTTCTTTAAGGTACCCGGTAACGATGTATATTTCCGTAACATCGATTGCAAAAAGCGCATCGAGAATTGTTGATATTATTCTTTTCCCATTGACATTCACCAGAGGCTTCGGGGTGTTTATCGTTATAGGCAACATCCTATTGCCAAGTCCACTCGCAAACAAAACAGCACGCTTAGCTCGATAAGGCTCCAAACGCACAAGGTCAGCTGAAGTAGCACAACCCTTCTCGTATTTCTCTTCGAGTTCCAAAAACTCCGGATACGTCAATTCTTCTGTCATTTACAGTCTTTCCAAATCACAAATCTATTGCATAGAGTTCCTCAGCGGCATCACCGAATTGCCTTGCCGCACGGTACCATACATACAGCCATTCTCCAACTGGATTTCCCATGGCCTCTTTGTACATAGCCCACACGTACCAATACCAGCCCACAACTGCCACGGCCGCAACGCAATGGCGCGCTTCGGAAGCGGTGACATCCCTTCCGTAATAGAGGGGCAAAATGCCAATCGCTTCCTCGACGGAGTATCCTGAACCCTGTGCTACAAAATTCCCAATGTCGCAAGCAGGATCGCCCATCGCCGCATACTCCCAATCAATCAACCACATTTCATGTCCACGCACCAAGAAATTAGGTCCGTAAAAATCATTATGGCAAAGGACCGGCTCACCGGTTTCGGCACGCATGTTCCGCGAAACGACAGACATCCGCTCTCGAAGCGCATCAAAATCTTTCGGCAAGGGATAGTTAATCTCGCGGAGCGTTTCGGCAATCTTTATGCCCTCATCGTAAAAGTCAAAACTCCACGGACTCGTCTTCCCGCTTGTATGCAATACGCGAGCCATCTGAAGCGCACGTTCAACTTGCTCCTTATTTCCATAATCAAGCTCGGAGCATCCCTCGATATAGCGAGATATCTTCCAACCTTCAGCTGAATCCTCGTAAATGAACGTATCATCAAGCCCCAAGTCTCTTGCAATTGTGAGCGCAAGAGCCTCCGCTTCGCGATTGACGATCTCTTCGGTGCCGTTGCCTGGATGGCGATAAATAAACTTCTCGCCATTTACCGCAAACAGCGTAGAAAGGTTTGTAAGACCCGCTTTAATAGGCACCACTTCGGTAATGTCTTCGCGCGTACATTCCAATGTGTTGCAAATATTGTCGAGAATGCGCGAATCGACATTTGTAAAGAAATCGCGATCGAATGCGGCGAGATCTGTTATGTAATCGAACTTGTTAATAGAGCCGGGCTCAAAAACCCTCATCGCCATGTGCAGCTCATCAACATGCTCGACAAACACTTGCTCCCAGAGCTTGTTTGCAGTTTCAGGCTTATCGTATTCTCGAGCCAAAATCTCTAAGTACCGCTGGCTGAACTCACGGTCGAAATAAGCTGGGCCCTGCATGTAGTATCCATTGACCCCGCTCTTATCAGACCCGATAATCACGCCCTCATCGTCCAACACCAGAACTTGCTCATCGGTGCGACCTTCGCTGAACATAGCCGAGCAGGTTGAAGTGAAGCAGTATTCCTCGAACAGGTTGCAAGCGAAATACTGATCGGAAGACACAATGTACGTGTTCCTTAGCGATTCCCTCGCACACCAAACAGACGAATGGTTGTTTCTATTCGCGTACTCGTTATTGACGATTATCTTTACCCCGAACTCATCTTCAAGGTAGAAGAACGACTCTTTCATGTATCCCACTACCACTGAGATGTCATTCACACCAGCTTCTCTGAGCTGTCTTATGAGCCGTTCAATGAGGATTTCCCCCCGAACTTCGAACATTGCCTTTGGGCGTTCGAAGGAAAGCGGAGCGAACCGTGTCGCCATGCCTGCCGCAAGAATTACGGCATTGTCAACCTTGTAAGGCGAAAGAACAGTCCAACCCTTTTCCGTAAGCCGGTCATTCTCGTCGATATAGCCACCATCTGCCATTTCCCGATGTGCTGCAATTATCGAATCAGGTGAAATTGCAGAGCCTGCAGCTATCTCCCTCGGTGTCTTCCCGCTCTCTTTCGCGCATTCGCGCAGTACCTCGAATTGATAACGGTCGAGCACTTTTCCTCCATTTGGAAGTTGCGAGCACAGGGGCTGCTGAACGCGCCCCTTTCCCAATCCGAACTTTTATTGCATGTTAAATCTTCGAGTTACCAACCATGCCTTTGAGGACCGCCGAGAGGAAGCCTTGCTGCTGGCCAATATAAGGAACGCCACCGAGTAGCAAGGTTTCGACTTTGAGCCGTCCTAAATCGCAGGTCTCCAAATCATAGGGATTCTCGGACAAGATGACCATATCAGCCACTTTGCCAACCTCAAGAGATCCGCGTTCTTTCTCGTCAAAGCAAGTCCAAGCACCGTTGTAAGTGCACATACGAAGGGCTTCACGAATGGTTAGGCTCTGCTCCGGATTGGAATGATTGCACGCTCGTTGCATCCACATAATCGGATCTGGATCAGTGCACGGAGCGTCACTACCTGCAGAAATCACGATGCCGGCATCCCAATATCTGCGAAGCGGGTTCAACTGTGATGCTCGTTCTTCGCCCATGATATCAGCTAGGTATTCATCAGGCTCCTGAGGCCACCCAATGAAGCTCGTCTGCATGGGAAAATGAATTCCGTATTCCTGGCAGATTGCCAGCCCCTCTTCAGTCGGCAGGCACGCATGTATGATGCCATGCCGGTGGTCTTCGCGAGGAAAGTCGTCAAGCGCTGCCTTGAGACAGCGAGCCGCTTGGTTAAATGCCGCATCTCCGATGGCGTGCATCTCGATTTGCAGCCCAGCTCGATTGGCCTCCTTGCAAAACTCGGTAACTTTCTCGTCGCTGTAATAGAGAACCCCGCATCCACCCTCGGCGTCAAAATAGGGCTCGTTCATCGCCGCGTCATGACTCCCGTAGCATCCGTCTAGAGCACTCTCGAAACAACCCCCGATTCGTGGCAACTTGTTCTTTTGAGCGACTCTCACATCCATAGGTTGCGGAAAAACGCGCACCTGGAAGCCTGATTGCGCGCTCCGCCCTACCCATTTCTCCAACGTTATGTCTAGGTTTCCTGCGAATCCGACGCCACTTACCGTGTGCACCATTCCAATGCCCCGAGCGGCCAGATAGTCCATCGCGGCTTGGATGTTTCGGACTAGCTCAGGTATCGCAAGGCTGCCCGTCACATAATCGGAAACTTTGAAGAACGCCTACTGATTCATCTCGCCTGTATCGGGATGATAGCCCCGCAGCCCCTTCACATCTTTGTCGATGAGCTCAAGAAGAGGAGTATTCACGACGCAAGCATGTCCATCGTATTTCACCATGAAGAAAGGCCGATCCTTACACGCTTCGTCAAGCTCCTCACGCGTTAACAGTCTCCCTTCGGCAACAGAATGAGGAGAAGCGCCAAAAGCCACGAGCAGTTTTGAACCGCTTCGTTGCGCGAATTCCCGCACCATTTGCATGATTTGCGCATTCGACCGCGCGTCCATGACATTGAGACCAGCGTTAAAAGTTGCAAACGAGGCAAGATGCTCATGCGTGTCAACAAAAGCAGGGATCAATGCTCGATTGCCAAGAGCTTCTATTGGTGCATCAGCATATTCCTGAGGAAGCGAATTGCCTACATATGCAATAAACCCGTTGTCCTCGACAAGATATCGCACCACGGTGTCGTTTGCGTCGACAGTCAGAACACTTCCCTCATAAACTTTCATCAATCAAACCTTTCTTTACGCTCAAGAACATCGGCCAAAGCTTGAACAAGTTTGGCGTTGTCTTCTTTGCCTCTGACCGCAAGCCGCAGAAACTGCCTATCATCTCGATTGATCTTTTCAGACAAATCCTTGACGAACAGCTTGTGCTTGCAAAGCAACTTCTGCGTCACCGTGGTCGCATTAGCTTCCAACAACTCGACCATCAGGTAGTTCGCTTGGGATGGCAGAACACGCAGCCCCTCGATAGCGGATAGATTCTCAACAAAAATCGAACGGCTCTCGCGGAAACGCTCGAGGCCCCTGGCGTAGTCGCCCTTGTATTTCTCTGCTATCTGTAGATAAAACTCACCGAATGAGTTGATGTTCCAGATTCCGACATCCTTCTTAGTTTTCTCAATCAATCCCTCATCGGCAGAAACCATGCTTCCAAGCCTTACGCCAGGCACTCCGTAAGACTTGGATATGCTCTTCATGATCACTGAATGGGGATAACGTTCTAGAAGCTTATCATTGATAAAGGTGTTGCCCTCTTCAACGGCAAAATCTGAGAAGCTTTCATCGTACACAAGCCGGACACCCTCTCCTTCAGCCCACTCCATCAGCCTTTCAACATCCGACTTAGGAATGTAGTTGCCCGTGGGGTTATCAGGATTGATGAGCACAAGTGCTTCGAGGCCCTTGTTCCCAAAGAACGACATCAGATTATCCACCGTGTAGCGGAAATCATCATCCTCTGGTACATAAACAATCGATTTCCCGGAATCATAACGGTTCGGGTATTCTTCGAAAGTAGGCCGCACAAACCCAACGTTTCCAGAAAACCCTTCCATGAGCGACTTTATAAGTTCGGCTGCACCATTGCCGACGACAATACGTGACTGCTCTACTCCGAACGTCTTTGCAGCCAACAGCGCATTTACGCGCATCCCAGAAGGATACTGTGTCATCAGCTCCTCAAAACTCGCCTTCATCTCATCCATGAGCCTTTGGGGTGGATAGTAAGGATTGACCAGGTAACAAAAGTCGAGCAACCCCGGGTAACGCCAGTAGCCGCCGTAGCGCCCCTGCATCATCGATAGCTTCTCAGCTTCGGTCGGAGCGAACATTGACTCTGCTATGTCGAGATCCTGCAAATCGTCGATCTCGTACCAAAGCTGCCCGTCCAGCTTATGGGCGCGCAACTCCGAGTCGTCGAGCATGGTAATCACACGAAGCACCTGCTCGTAGTACTCATTGTTCCCGAGTGCCATCGAGTACGCCTCGAGGAAGGGCACGTAGTGGGTCTTGGAGAACTCCTGAGAGAATTTATAAATGTTGACGGTCTTGTAATACTCGGGGATGTCGTCGAACTTGAACTGCTTGCCTGGAACGAAACGATAAATCCTGTCCTCTTCATCGAGCTTGACAACCGTGCCGTCCATCCAGCTTTCATACTTGTCAACGAGCGCGAGCGTCGGGCGCGGATCGTCGACGAGGTCGCGCAGAATCCCATCTTCGAAGATGAGGTCGCTTTCGAGCAGCAGAGTATCGTCCTCAACAAGCTTATCCTTCGCAAGGTACAGCGAGTAAATGTTATTCGTGCGGTCGTAAACAGGGTTGTATACGTACTCGATCGGAGTGGAGACATCGAGCGTGTCGATGTAGTCGATGAGCTTTCGTCCTTCGTAGCCGACTACTATAACCACGCGCGCCAGCCCGAGGTCATCAAGCTGTGCCAGCGCACGATCGATAAGCGCAACACCGTTGACTTTGACCATACACTTTGTGTTTTCCTGAGTGAGAGCCTTAAGCCTTTTGCCCATACCCGCAGCCAGTATTATTGCTTGCATATAATCGCCCCTATCCTCTACCCATTACATAGGCAGTCCGAAAGTTACGGAATGCGTTTTGCTATCGCCAGCAGCACCGTTGCTTTTGGAACTGAGCAAAACATAGAAAATCATCAAACCCTGTTTCCGGATATCCTTGTTAGACCCATAGCTTCTCAAGTGGTTGATTTAAATCGATATCCTGCAATATCGTTATATCTACCATTTGGTGGATTATCTTTTTGAAGTTTATATCATGTGCAGAGACGCCAATGTTGTCAATCAGCATTCTTTCGAAGTCATTTTCGCAATCTGAAATTCGAGCATTGACAGCGTTTTCATCCATTGAGCGCGTCAAATGGGCTTAGAGGAAGAGCTCGCCGCAAAGATCCCGTCCGGCCTCGTCATGGGTGTCAACCACGGCGACTCGTGCGGAGCCACCACGTCGACGGTGCTTGCGCTCGGCCTCACGCCCGACGCCGTCGCAAACCGCCCGAAGGCTGAAAGCCGCAGGAACAGCCGGCCCCGATAATAGTCGATGCAGGTTCAGGAGCAGCCAGGTGCAAATATGCAAAAAGCGGCCTGCAATGTTGCAGGCCGCCCTTGGTTGCCAACTAACTTACAACTTACAGCGCGTACGTCCCGAAGCCGGCGATGGCATCGTCGATCGAGGCCTGGCCGTTTGCGACCTGGTAGGCTGCGACGCGGTATTGGATGGTGACGTCGTCAGCCAGGCCGACTTCGTGGGTCGAGATTACCTGGCTTGCACCAACCTTGCTGAACGGTGCGTACACGCCCTCGAAAGGAATGTCGGACGTGACCGTGAGCAGGCGCTTCGCGCGGGCGATGTCATTGAGCTCCTGCGTGCTCACCAGGAAGCGCATGAACTCGTTGGCCATGTCGAGATTCGCGCTTTCCTTGTTGACCGCGAACTGCACCGAAGGCTTGTCGAGCAGGCACGCGCCATCATTGGTGAGCGTGAACGGGTATAGCGCGTACGAGAACGGATTAGCCGTGAACGCTTCGGACTGGCTCTCGCGCTTGGCCGTGCCCGACGCCGTATCGGCCGAGCTCAGCGCCATGGGGATATCGCCCTCGAAGAATCTCAGGATCAGCGCGTTGTAGCCGTCCTCGAGCTGGTTGCAGACGTCGAGGTTGAAGCACCCATGCTTCATCATGTCGTCCACCTTCTCAAGCGTGGGCCTCATGTACTCGCCAGCCGAGGGGTCGAGCGAATTGAGCTTCGCGACCGACTCGGGGTTCTTGGCGGCGTCGCTGTACATGGTCTCGCCGACGAGGTTGCCGTACGCGGACGGCACGTTGTAAGCCAAGATGGGAGTGGGATACCCGGCCTTGTTGAACGCCTCGCATGCAGCCAGCAGCTCATCGTAGGTCGTCGGGATGGCAATCCCCTCCTTCTTGAAGAGGTCCTCGTTCACGAGGATGCCGGACGTGCTCGAGAAGATGGGCGCCATGGGGACCGCGCCCTTCTCGTCCTTGCACAGCAAGCTCGGGCGTACGCACGACAAGTCGATCTTGAGCGCCGGATCCGAAAGGTCCTCGGCATGCTCGAATAGCGCAGCGTAGCTTTCGTTCCCCAGCATGAACTCCTGCGCGAAGAAGATGTCGGGTGCGTTATCGGAGCTCAAGGTTGTGGAAACAACCTTGTTGTAATCGTCGAGCTTGGTGTAGCTCAGCTCGACGTCGGGATAATACGTGTTGAACTTGTCGAACTCGGCTTCGAGCGCCTCGAAGTTGTCGTAGTTGCCAGCGACGGCAATCGAGCATTTCGTGGCGGTGTCGAGCGAGGGC
>CACZIP010000005.1 GCA_902781245.1 uncultured Coriobacteriaceae bacterium
CGACAACGCACGATGCGATTGCCTCTCAGCTCGCAGGCGATGAGGCCGAGTTCTTCGCCGATTCGTACGACGTCAGTTCCGATGGGACCTACGTCATGAACGACTTCGGCAAGGCACACCGCGCCGAGCTTGACGAGATTGTGGCGCTGCCCCTTGTCACCATGTTTGCGGGGGCTGATGCCGACATTGACGAGGATCTTGTCGGTCAGCAGGCGATTGTGGCTGCACGTGCCGAGTATGCATCTCTTGGCTACGACATGAACGCCATGCAGATGAACGCGCTGTTGCTCATAGCGCTCAAGATGATGGGCTTCGTGCTCGGGTCGGTTGTCATCTCGTCACTTGTCGGCTTCGTCGCATCGCGTACGGGCGCAAAGATTGGCCGCGAACTGCGCACGAAACTGTTCACGAAGGTCATGTCGTTTTCCGATGCCGAGGTGCAACGTTTCTCGGCTGCATCGCTGATCACGCGTGGCACTAACGATATCCAGCAGATTCAGATGATGTCGATCATGCTGTTGCGCATGGTGCTCTATGCGCCCATTCTCGCCGTTGGTGGCGTCATCATGATCACGCGCATGGACATCTCGATGGGCTGGATTATCGGTGTGGCCATTGCGGCCATCGTGGTCGTTGCGCTTGTGCTGATGGCTATCGTCATGCCCAAGTTCCGCATCATGCAGAAGCTCATCGACCGCGTGAACCTCGTCTCGCGCGAGATGCTCACCGGCGTGTCGGTTGTACGCGCATTCGGTCAACAGACTCATGAGCAAGAGCGCTTTGACAAGGCGAGCACCGAGCTCATGCGCACTCAGCTGTTCACCAATCGTGTCATGGTCTTCATAATGCCCATCATGATGATGATCATGAACATCGTATCGGTCGTCATCGTGTGGATCGGCGCCGGGCAGATCGACGCCGGCAACATCCAGACGGGCGACCTCATCGCGTTCATCACGTACTCGATGGTCATCATCATGGGCTTCCTCATGCTGTCGATGCTGGCAATCATCGCGCCGCGCGCCGACGTTTCAGCTGGGCGCATCGATGAGGTTTTGGAGGCGGAAGTCTCGATCGTTGACCCAGTGGCACCCGTCGAGAGCCCTGCGTCAGAAGAGCCCGGTGCGCGGATTGAATTCGACCATGTTTCGTTCAGATACGACGACAACAGCGAGCACGTGCTGCACGACGTCACGTTCACCGCGGAGCCGGGTAAGACGCTCGCGATCATCGGGTCGACCGGGTCGGGAAAGTCGACGGTTTTGAAGCTCATCGAACGGTTCTACGATGTGAGCGAAGGTGCCGTGCGGGTCGATGGCGTCGACGTGCGCGAGGTGCCCTTGCATGACCTGCGTTCGCAATTCGGGTATGTGCCGCAGCGAGCGTTCCTGTTCACAGGCACGATTGAATCGAACGTTGGTTACGGTGTGGATGGGATTTCCGACGAACGCATTCTTGGAGCTGTCGATATCGCGCAGGCGAGCGAGTTTCTCGAGTCAAAGGAAGACGGCCTCGACGCCGAGATCACGCAAGGCGGTACAAACGTGTCAGGTGGTCAGCGTCAGCGTCTTGCCATTGCTCGCGCGCTTGCCACCGATGCTCGCGCATTGTTGTTCGACGACAGCTTTTCGGCTCTCGACTACAAGACTGACGCGGCGTTGCGCAAGGCCTTGGCGGAGCGTTTGCCCGGCAAGACGCAGATTATCGTCGCTCAGCGCATTGCCACGGTCATGCGCGCCGATAAAATCATCGTGCTTGACGAAGGTGCGGTCGTAGGCGAAGGCACGCACGAAGATCTGCTGCGCGCCTGCGAGCAATACCGCGAGATTGCCTTCTCGCAGCTTTCCCCCGAAGAGCTTGCAACAGAGACCGGGTCTGTGTTGCAAGGCGACTCGAAGGGGGGTGACGGTCGATGAGCGAACATGATGAGGCTCAAGAGCGGCAGCTCATGCAAGCATCACAGCGCAAGAAGCGTGGGTATCGCCCAGGTGGGCCTGCGGGTCGCATGATCGTCACGGAGAAGCCACGCGATTTCAAGGGCACGGTGGGCAAGCTCGTTCGATTCCTCGGCCGCTTCAAGTTCGCGATGCTCGCGGCGCTCGTGTTCGCCATAGGCGCAACGGTGTTCAACGTCATCGGACCGAAGGTCCTCTCGACTGCCACGACCGAATTGTTCAACGGCATCGTTGCAAAGGTCGAGGGTACCGGTGGCATCAACTTCGAGGCAATCTGGACGATCCTCCTCACAACGCTCGTCATATATCTGGGAAGTGCCGCTTGCATGTTCGTCCAGGGCCTGGTGCTCACCTACGTTTCACAGAAGACGTGCTACGAGTTCCGCCGCGAGATCTCCGAGAAGATCGATCGGCTGCCCGTGGGTTACTTCGAACGCACGTCGACGGGTGATACGCTCTCACGTATCACCAACGATGTCGATACGTTAGGTCAAAGCCTCAACCAGGGCATATCCGAGTTGCTGCGTGCGGTGGTCACCGTTGTGGGCGTGTTGGCCGTCATGTTCTCCATCAATGTGATCATGACGCTGGTCACATTGCTTATCGTGCCTGCGTCGATTGTGTGCATCCGCATCATCGTCAAGCGCTCGCAGAAGCAGTTCTATGCCCAGCAGGCCAACCTCGGAGCCATCGACGGTCTCATCGAGGAGACGTTCAGCGGTCACGCGATCGTGAAGGCGTTCGGTCGCGAGCAAGCCACGATTGACGAGTTCAACGACACGAACGAGCGGCTCTACGAGAGCGCGTGGAAATCTCAGTTCCTCTCAGGGCTCATGCGCCCCGTCATGGATGTTATTGGCAATCTGGGCTACGTCGTCGTGGCCATCATGGGCAGTGTATTTGCTGTTCAGGGCGTCATCACGGTGGGCGACATCCAGGCATTCATCCAATACGTCAAGAACTTCACGCAGCCTATCATCCAGCTTGCGCAAGTGGCCAACGTGCTGCAAATGACGGCCGCCGCTGCCGAGCGCGTGTTCGAGTTCCTCGAAGCTGAAGAAGAACCTGAGGAACACTCCGAGATCGACACCGCCGATTTGTCGTGCGATGTCGAGTTCGAACATGTGCAGTTCGGGTACGACCCCGAGAAGATCATCATCAAGGACTTCAGCGCGAGAGTCGAAGAGGGCCAGACCGTTGCGTTCGTGGGTCCCACGGGAGCTGGCAAGACCACGCTCGTGAAGTTGCTCATGCGCTTCTACGACGTGCAGGATGGTGCCATCCGCATCGGCGGTGTCGACGTGCGCGACATCGACCGCGACGATGTGCGCGAACTGTTCGGCATGGTGCTCCAGGATACGTGGTTGTTCCACGGCACAGTGCGCGAGAACATTCGTTACGGACGCCCGGATGCCACCGACGAAGAAGTTGAGGAAGCAGCGCGCCGCGCGTTCGCCCACCACTTCATCGAGACGCTGCCCGGTGGTTACGACTGCATGATCAACGAGGATGCAAGCAATATCAGCGCAGGCCAGCGGCAGCTGCTCACCATTGCGCGTGCCTTCTTGGTCAACAGGCGCATGCTCGTGCTCGATGAGGCTACGAGCTCAGTTGACACCCGTACCGAAGAGCGCATCCAGCAGGCCATGGACAACCTGATGGCAGGACGCACGTCGTTCGTCATTGCGCATCGGCTGTCGACCATCCGTGATGCCGACTTGATTCTCGTCATCCGCGATGGCGATATCGTCGAGCAAGGCACCCATGAGGAATTGCTCGCGCAGGACGGCTTCTACGCCGAGCTCTACAACAGCCAGTTCCAGGAATAGCCTTGCTTTAGCCGACGTTTGCCACTCCTTCACATGTCTTTGGTAAAATAGCGCAGCTATGCAAGAACAGATGACAGATAAAGTACGGTTGGCAGTTTTCGATTTCGACGACACATCGATTGAAGGGTCGTCGCCGTCATGGCTTGTCAACCGTTTGATTTTCGAGCACAAGATCTCGCCGATCACGTCGCTCAAGATCGGTTTTTGGGGCATCGCCTATAAGTGGCATTTGCCTCAGAGTGAGGCTTGGGTGCGCGGGCAGGTTTTCAAAGCGTTCGAAGGAATGCCGAAAGAGGTCGTCGACTCCTATCTTGTCTCGTTCTACGACAAGATCATCGCCAAACGTTTCCGCGCGAAGGCGGATGAAGAGATGCGCAAGCGCGCAGAAGAGGGCTGCATCGTCGTGGTCGTCTCGGCGTCGTTCGAGCCCATCGTGATGCGCGCGATGGAAAGCCATCCTTTCCAGGTGCAGATTTCGACGCGTATGAAAGTGAAGCCCGACGGGACGTACACACGTGAAGTGGATGGCAAGCCGATCGAAGGTGCGGAGAAGCTCGTAGCGCTCAAGCATTGGGCCGACGGTCGTTTCGGCGAGGGCAAGTGGGAGCTGACATACGCCTACGGTGACCACCATTCCGACCGACCGTTGCTCGAAGCGGCAAAGCACCCATTTGTCGTCACGCCCAACACGGGCATGAAGCACATTGTGAAAGAGACGGGCTGGCCGGTCCTCGATTGGGAAATGGACGTTTCCTAACTTAAGGAGATATACGTGTGGCAAGTGAGTCAGGGGCCAGGGCACCGACTCACTGGCCCGGTTTACTTTTGAAACGGTTTTTCTACGTCGGCTGCTGCGTCGGGAATTGCATGCGATAATACTATTGAACAACTGTAGACGTATTTGAAAAGGGGGTTGGGTCATGAGCGAGAACGAACTGCCCAACCAGAACAGTAATTGCAGCGAGCATCCGATGGACTACCTGAACAAGGCGGCGGAAGCTTGCGCTGCGGGCGATATGACGCTGGGTTTGCATTTGTATTTGGCGGCCTACGAGAAGGCCGTGAGCGAGCCCGGCACCTCAACAGGGCTGGCTGTGGCCGCCTTGCGCGAGGCGTGGCACCTCGCCTGCGACCTGAAGGAGCGCTCGATGGCGGAGCACGTCTTCGAGAAGCTCGAGCCGTATCTTTCCCGCGAGGAAATTGCCGAATGTGCAGCTGCGTTGCAGGATTTGGCGCTCGATCGACTCGAGCAATACGGCTTCTCGCGCGAGGAGCTGCAGGACATGGCCGAGGCTATCTCGCACGATTTCCTGGGCGGGGATGCTTCCGTCGTGAAAGTCGAGCACATTACGATTCCCGGTGTCGGCATGCTCGGCGGCTCCGACCAGCTTTTCGCCGATGTGAGCATCGATGTCGAGCAGGCGCAGGCGCCTCAGGACGACGTCGCAACCACTGATCAGGCGAATCCGTTCGAACTTGATCGTACCGGCTCTGAAGTTGCAGGTGAATCTTCCGACGAAGACTCCGCTTCCAAAGAGGTTGCGCCGCGCGATGCCAAGAAGCTTGGCATGAACGTGGCGGATACCTTCAATCCGTACGACTACTATCCTCCGAGTTCGGAGGGTACGAGCTGGCGTGCTGCAACGAATGTCGGCTCAGGGTGGAGCGAATCGTTAGGCTTCGACGGAACGACGGTCTTCGACTCGCGTTTCGAGGGCTTCTCGCCGATCATCAAACACGAAGACGAGCTCGAATCAACCGGTGACGATTCGCATGAAAACGAAGCGTCTGCCGCGTCGAATCTGCCGAAAGATGCCGACTCCGAAGAGTCTCAGGTCAGCGGCCAGTCGCAGATTGAGAGCGCGAAACAGTCTTCAGCTGATCAGCCTGTTGCTGAGACGCAGGTTCAAGCTGTAGTGCCTTCCGTCGTACCCACAGCAAAGAACGTCGAACAGAAGCCGCATTCGAGCATGCCCTCCATGCCCGGAGTGGCGCCGGTTGGCGTCCCAGCGTTTAATTACAGCAGCTTGGTCGGTTATGACGAAGCCGTTGCCACCATGCGCGATTACGGTTTCGGGCTGCAACGCAATGCCGATTTCATCAGCTTCGTGGAGACGTTGAACGCACAGCATGGCCTGAATCGCATGCCAGCAGCTGACACCATGCTGTTCCGTGCTCCTGCCATCGAGGATGCAGCTCGGTTCGTCGAAGCGACCATCGGTGAGCTCGGTTTGCCGCCGTTGCGCATGGGAATGGAAGAAAGCGTCCAAGGAATGCCGATGTTGTGCGTCACAGCCGACAGCAGCAATCGGCCACGCATGAACCACCAGCAGAACCGCTTCCAAGGTCCTGCAATCTTGGTCATCGATGAACTCGATACGTGGCGCATTCCCGAACCGCCCGAGAACGTCGAGGGTGGCATGCAAGCGTTCATGCTGGCGAACATGACTCGAGGCGCACGCGAAGCGATTAACCTCATTCGTTCGGCTGTCGAAGATCCGAACGTGATCGTGCTGGCGACATCGACGATTGGCGGCGAGGTCGACCCGCTCTTCTATGAGCTGCTCGAGCCTTTGACGATTATCGATATCGCCAACCCCAACGAACAGGAGCGTGCCGACATCTGGGCCGAGATCATGCAGGACCATCCTTCGACCCGCTCGCTCGATGCCAAAGATCTCGTGAAGTTCTCGGCAGGTCTGGCGCGTTACGACATTTACATCGCAGCTCGCGAGGCAATCGAGGAAGCGTACAAAGCCGGCCTCGTCCAGCGCAGATACGTGCCGGTGACATCGCAGAACATCCTTGACAAGATTGCCGCGTGCCAACCACTTGATTCGGATGAGTACCACGCGCTCGAAGACAAAGTCATCAGCGATTTCGTGGACAGCCTCGACGACCTCGAACGGTTGCTCGACGATCAGCACGAGTAGAAGTTGGCACGCCGAGTGACAAATCAGCCGAAATCGGGCGCCTCTCAGGCGCCCGATTGGTCTGCATGCGCGATGCAACGGGAAGAGTTCGTGCAACTCGTTTCCGAGAAAGGAATCGAGCTCTATCGTGATTTGCCATGGCGCAATATCGATGACCCGTATGCTGTTCTCGTCTCAGAGGTCATGCTGCAGCAAACTCAGGTTTCTCGTGTCCAACGGTATTGGACACGATGGATGGAGCTGTTTCCGACCGTCGACGCCCTGGCGGCGGCCGATACGGCGACCATTCTCGAGATATGGCAGGGGCTGGGTTACAACCGCCGAGCGCTCGCATTGAAACGCGCATGCGAGGCGTGCTCGGCCGACGGCGGCGGTTTGCTGCCGCGCACTGTCGATGAGCTCGTGAAGCTACCTGGTATTGGGCCGGCAACAGCAGCGGGCGTAATCGCGTTCGCCTACGATGAGCCTTCAGTCTATATCGAGACGAACGTGCGCAGCGTGTTTCTGCACGAACTTTTCCCCGATGGGGAAGAGGTGTCTGACAAACAACTCGTCCCATACGTTGTGGACACATGTCCGAGCAGGGGTGCTCGTGCGTGGTACTATGCGTTGCTCGATTACGGCGCGCATCTCAAATCCCAAACTGTCAATCCATCCCGGCGGTCGAAGCATTACACGCGCCAGAGCAAATTCGAGGGAAGCCGTCGCGAGAAGCGCAGTTTCCTGCTCAAGCAGGTGCTCACTGCGCCTGACGGTATCGAGCTCGAGGAGCTTGCCGCGCGTCTCGACGAATACGAGCAGCAGGCAAAACGCGGTGTCGTCGATCGGGAGCTGTTCGAGACAATCACCTCCGATCTGATCGATGAGGGCTTCTTCCGTCGGGAAGGTGAATTGCTGATACCGTGACGAATTGCATTCCGTGTGGCACGCCGCTCCCAGGGAAGGGTGTGCCATTTCTTGAAAATGGCACACCCTTCCCTGGGAGCGGCGTGCCACACGTTATCTCTGGTACCATAAACCTCGTTTTCGAGAGAGGTAATTGTGGGTTTCCTTGAACTGTTCCTCATAGCTGTGGGTCTTTCCATGGATGCTTTTGCCGTGTCAATTGGCAAGGGTCTTGGGATGCGCAAGCTCGATGTGCGCCAAGCTCTCGTGATTGCACTGTTCTTCGGAGGGTTCCAGGCGCTCATGCCCGTGATTGGTTGGGTGCTCGGAGAGCAGTTTGCCCATTACGTAACAGCGGTTGCTCACTGGATTGCGTTCGCGTTGCTCGCGTTCATCGGCGGCAAGATGCTTTGGGATGCGTTTCATGAAGACGAAGAGCTTGGGGAAGAAAACACGGCACGTCTATCGCTTCGCGAAATGCTGCTTCTTGCCATAGCGACGAGCATCGACGCGCTTGCCGTTGGCGTGACGTTCGCGTTCCTCGAAGTGAGCATCGTTCCTGCAGTGACGCTGATTGGCGTTACAACGTTCGTCATCTCGTTTGGCGGTGTGGTCATCGGGCATCAGTTCGGAAGCCGCTGGGAGAAGGCCTCGACGATTGCCGGCGGCGTTATCCTTATCTGCATCGGCATCAAGATCGTGCTCGATCATTTTTTGGGTTAGAAATCGTCTCGATTCGTCGAGTAAATCCATCGAAAAGCCGCCTGCGCGACACTTCCAAATCGCATTGTTGTTGAGTGCGGTGGAAACGTTTGCGTGAAAGGTCGGTTTGGGGTGGCCACTGGTCGGCCTGTTTATGTGCCAGCAACTTCTATTTTCCAAGGACAAGTGCCGAAAATCGGCACGACCGTTCGCGAAAACGTACCCAGCATAATGCACAAAAGCAGGCACGCTTATGCTATATTTAATCAGTGTGCATACGAGGGGAGTTCTGCATGTGCTGCATACTTGTATACAGCAGCCCTAGAGGATGCGCACGAAACGGTTGTTCTGCATAACGCTTCGCCTAACGGCGACTCGTATTGCGCTTTGAGGAGCCGTTAGGCGGTATTACGAATTGAATATAGTGTAACACATTGAAGATGTCGACGCAAGCGTTCACGTGAAAGCGGCTTTTCGCATGCAGGGGAGGCAGCGCTCAATCGGCATCGAACGGTAAAGGTAAGACGAGAGTAAGAAAGAAGGAGGAGGTGCACATGGTGGAGAATACTGTACCGGCCGAGTTTGATAGCTTGCTGGATGCGAGGGGCGTTTCGCGCCGCGATTTCCTCAAGTTCTGCGGTGCGGTTGCAGTGGCGGCCGGTTTGTCTTCGACCGCCGCGCCCCGCGTTGCTATGGCGCTCGAAGAGTCCGTCATCGGCGCAACGAAGGGCAATCTGTTCCCGGTCCTATGGATCGAGGGTGCATCCTGCACAGGCTGCACGGAGTCGTTCGCGCAGATCGAGACGCCCGATGTGGGCAAGATCGTGCTCGAGCTGATCTCGCTGAACTACAGCGACGTTCTGTGCGCGGGCGCAGGCCATTCCATCGAGGAAGCCAAGAAGCAGACCATCGAAGCTGGTGGCTACATTGTCGTTTACGAGGGTGGCATCACCCAGGGCTTCGGCGGCAACACGCTGCGCGTGGCTATGGAGACGGGCGAGGACATCTTGGCCGAGGCTGCGAGCAACGCTGCTGCAGTCGTCGCGCTCGGTTCCTGCGCCGTCAACGGTGGTTGGATGGCCGCTTATCCGAACTCCGCAAATGCAACGGGCGTTTCTGACTTCCTGAAGAAACGCGGTATTGCAACGCCGGTCGTGAACATCCCTGGTTGCCCGGCTAACCCCGAGTGGTTGATGTCGGTGCTCGTCCAGGTGCTCATGATGGGCGGCAAGGAAGCTCTCGTCGCTGGCGACGTCCCTGCTGTGGTCAGCACGCTTGGCCTCAACGCCGAGGGCAAGCCCGAGGGCATCTTCGGCCAGACGATTCATGACAACTGCGAGCGTCGTGGCCACTTCGAGAACGGCGAGTTCGTTTACGAGTTTGGCAGCAAGGAAGAAGCGCTTGGCTACTGCCTGTATCCGCTCGGCTGCAAGGGTCCGCAGACCAAGGCGAACTGCGGTGTCACGTTGTGGAACAACCGCCGCAGCTGGTGTATCCAGGCTGGTTCGCCGTGCCTTGGCTGCTGCGAAGCCAACCCGAACGATCCGGGCGACAACTGGGTCGAGGTCAACACCCCGTTCTACGAGCGTCATCGTGACGTCCACATCGGCAACTGGTTCGTTCAGCCCACCGTCATCGCTGGCGGCTTGACGGCACTCGTTGCCGCAGCGCTGGTCATCCATGGCTTCGGCATGAAGGCTGCTGGCCGTATGGACGGCGGCGCCGACTTCGAGAAGGTCCGTGCTTGGGATGCCAAGAACCCCGAGAAGTCGATTGGCCAGTACGAGTACTCGATTCTCGATGGCGACCCTGTCAAGCTCAAGGACGCACAGGAAGCCATCAAGGCTGAATACGCTGCTGCTGCAGACGCTGCAGAAGACGCAGCTGCTGAGAATGAAGAAGGGAGGTAGGCGACATGACACGTTCCGTAATCGACCCGATTACCCGCATCGAAGGCCATATGCGTTGCGAGATGGAAGTCCAGGGCGGTAAGGTCGTCGACGCATGGGTGTCCGGCGGTAGCTTCCGCGGCATGGAGAAGGTTGTCGAGAATCGCGCTCCCGAGGATGCAGCTCAGATCGTTCAGCGTATCTGCGGCGTTTGCCCGGTTTCGCACTCGCATGCTTCGACCATCGCTGCTGAGAAGTCGTACGGCATCACCATTCCGAACAACGCGCGTATCATCCGCAACCTCATCGAGGGCGCGCAGTTCCTGCACAGCCACATCCTGTGGTTCTACAACCTGGCGGCTCTTGACTACGTCAATCCGCTGAACGCTTTGACGGCCGACATCGCCGACACCTACGCTCTGGCTCAGGCTGCCGGCACGTCCATGAACAGCGACTTCGCTCAGGTGCAAGAGCGCCTGAAGAAGTTCGCCGCCAATGGCCAGTGGTCCATCTTCTCGGGCAACTGGTTCGATGCCGAGGACGGCACTGCTTACACGATGCCGCCCGAGCTCGACCTCATCTGCACGGCTCACTATCTTGAGGCCTTGAAGATGCAGGCTCGTTCCTCCGAGGTGGCAGGTCTGCTCGGCGGCAAGATGCCGCACGTCATGACCATCATCCCGGGTGGTACCGCATTCGTTCCGACCGCTCAGAAGCTCGACGACCTGTGGGCTATGGTCAACGAGATCTACGACTGGGTCTCCACGACGATGATTCAGGACACCCTCGCGCTCGCTCCGTTCTACAAGGACGGTCTGACGTGGGGCGGCGGCTGCGGTCGCTTCGGTGCTTGGGGCGTCTTCGAGGGTCCGGGTTGGCCGTATGGCGAGGACTACACCGAGCAGATGAACAACCGCTACCTGCCCGCTGGCGTTCTGATGAACGGCCTCGAGGGCAAGGTCGAAAACGTCGACGAGTCGAAGATTTACGAATACGTCGGCACTTCTTGGTACAAGGGCAGCGAGACCTACCAGTCTCCGTACTTCGTTACCGAGCCCGAGTTCACCGAGTACAACGTCGAAGAGCGTTACTCGTGGTGCAAGGCTCCGTCTTATGACGGTAAGGCTCTCGAGTGCTCCGCGCTTTCGCGCGTGCTCGTCGCCTACAAGCGCGGCGTTCCGTTCATCACCGAGAACGTCGACAAGTTCCTCAAGGACCTCGGTGGTGGCTTGGGTCTCGACGGTGCTGCTCCGGCTTCTGCCGTCATCTCCATGCTCGGCCGCACGGCTGTCCGCCAGATCGAGACGCTCTACATCGCCCAGCTCATGAAGGACTGGACGCAGGAGCTCATCGCGGCAGTTTCCGGTGGCGACTCCACGTACTTCACCAAGGCCCTCACCGACACCGGTGCTGGCACTGGTTTCTGGGAGGCACCGCGTGGCGCCCTCTATCACTCCGAGAAGGTCTCCGGTGGCAAGGTCGAGGGTTACCAGATCATCATCCCGACCACCTGGAACCTCGCTCCCATCAACCAGAATGGCGAGCATGGCCCCATCGAGCAGGCGCTCATCGGCTGCCCGGTCGGCGATATCGAAAAGCCCATCAACGCTCTGCGTCT
Source organism: uncultured Coriobacteriaceae bacterium (assembly GCA_902781245.1). GTDB lineage: Bacteria > Actinomycetota > Coriobacteriia > Coriobacteriales > Eggerthellaceae > UBA9715. The sequence goes on from CACZIP010000005.1 coordinate 11,812, forward strand.
CGTTCACAGCTACGACCCGTGCGTGTCGTGCGCTGTCCACGTCTCCGAGCCGGCGACGGGCAAGCACTTCGAAACCGTCACGAATCCTTGGGGGGTGAAGTAGCATGGCGCATCTCGCACACTATAAGGAAGCTCATCCGCTGCCGTTCGTGATCACCCACTGGATCAATGCAGTTGCCATGATCTTCCTCATCATCACCGGCTTCATGATCCACTTCCCGGTTGCTGGCACCATGGGTGTCGTCCGTGGTCTGCATGTGTTCTTCGGCTTTGTGATTTTCATCAACTGCCTCGCTCGCGTCATCATGTCCTTCTTCGTGAAGTCCGCTCCTACAGGCGGCACTCGCGAACAAGTTAAGGACTTCAAGACCTGGCTGCCCCAGAAGGACAATCGCCATCAGGCCGGCGCATGGATCAAGTACTATCTGTTCCTCAAGAAGGATCATCCGCTGTCCGCCAAGCTGGGCGTTCCGCAGAAGCTTTCCTACCTGCTCATTCCGATTCTGATCATCCTGATGTTCATCACCGGTCTGTGCCTGTGGGCTCCCACGATGGAGCTCGGCTTCTGCAAGTGGCTGATTGCTGCTTGGGGCGGTGCCATGTCGATCCGCATCATCCATTACTTTGGCATGTTCGTGTTCATCATCTTCATGTTCATCCACATCTACCTGGCGAACGTTGAAGGTACCGAACCGACGAAGCTCATGTTCTTCCACAAAGAGCATGGCGGCTTGGTCTATGACCCTGAGAAGCATGTCATCGTTGGCGACGACATGATCGACGAGTAATCACACGAGTGATTGCATGACGCTGTCGAAGGGGGCTCGTCAACTGGCGAGCCCCCTTTATGTTAAGAAGACAGCTCTTTCTTAACACAAACAATATGGTCGACTTTTGAATGGACCAGAAGGGTTTGTGTTAAAAAGGAGGCAGCCTTTATGATTGAAGAGAATGGGAGGTGACTCATGGCCGAGTTGACTGACGAGCAAATCGCCCAGGAAGAGAAATTTCTCGAAGGGCTGCCGCGTGTGAACATCGGCGCGCTTGTCATGCCGGGCATATGGGGTCCAGCTCATGGATTTTGGGCTTGCATCTTGTTCTATCCGCTCATGATCTTCATCGACTATGTCGTGTATGGGGCCTACATCAAGCCGGAGGCATGGACGATAGCGCTTGCGGTCATCGGTGTCGCTCTCTACATCGTTGCGAGCGTTGTGTTCTCGATCGTGAGTCAGCCGTTTGCCGCCCATCGCGCCGAAGCGAAAGGCGTCTCGCGTGAACAGTACCTCAAGCGCGAGCGCATCTGGGCGGTCGTGTGCGTGATCATTTTGATCATCGCGCTGGCTTGGGCCACCTACTACAATCTTGAGATTCGCACTGTTTTGAAATGAGTTCTTTGATGAGTGATGTTGCAAACAAGCCGCGCATTGCGGTTTTCTGTGTCGGGAACCGTCTGCACCTCGACGATGGGGTCGGTCCTGCTGTATACGACGAGGTGCTCGAGCGTTTCATCGTGCCCGAAGGTGTCCAACTATTCGATTTGGGCGTGCTCACGCTCGATATGATCAAGTACATCGATGAATGCGATGTGGTCATCACGGTCGACGCCATGGAGCATTCGGGTGAGGAACCGGGAACGGTGCTCATCGGGAAGCCGAGCGACTTGGCGAAATCGCAGGGCATGAACATGTCGCTGCACGACCTGCGTTTGGTCGACCTGTTCGATGCTGCTGTCTTGCTCGACTACGACGCAGAGGGCCTTTGCATTGCCGTTCAGGTGGAAAACGCCGATCCGCAATTCCTGACGCAGGACCTCACACCGCGCGTACGCGCTGCTGTTCCGCTTCTGATCGATACACTTGCTGCCGAGTTGGCGAAACGCGGCGCCCCTCTTATTGACAAGGCTACTGGCCAGCCGTACCTGGGTCCTCAGTAGCGTTTACGCTATCAAGTCCTTCACGACTTCCGCGGCCATTGCGAAGCCGGCTGCTGGAGGGACAAAAGCAATCGAGGCAGGGATGCCGGCGCGGCCTACGCGATGGCCGCCGTCATCGGTCGTGCCCTCCTCGCTGCGCACATCTTCGAGGCTCGTGCCGCCGAAACGCTCGTGAGGTTCTTCTTTCGAATAGACCACCTTCAAGTTCTTGATGCCGCGCTTGCGGCATTCCTTTCTGATGATCCTCGCCAGTGGGCAGATGCTCGTCTTGTAGATGTCGGCGACTTCGAATGCCGTCGGGTCGAGCTTGTAGGCAGTGCCCATGCTCGAGATGATGGGCGTGCCGGCTGCATGGGCGCGTTCGATGAGCTGCAATTTCGCTGTAATGGTGTCTACGCAGTCGAGTATGTAATCGTATTGGGAGAAATCGAACTGGTCCGCCGTTGCCGGCAGGAAGAAGCACTTATGCGTCGTGACGTGGCAGGCAGGGTTGATATCGCGAATCCGCTCGGCGGCAACTTCGACTTTCAAACGTCCGATTGCGCTGTGCGTGGCGATGACCTGACGGTTCAGGTTCGTGATTCCAATCTTGTCATCGTCGACTACATCGATAGCCCCCACGCCGCAGCGGGCGAGCGCTTCGACGGCATAGCCTCCGACGCCGCCGATGCCAAACACAATGACGCGCGCACGCGCGAGCTTGTTCATGGCTTCTTCGCCTAGCAAAAGCTCTGTTCTCGAGAATTGCTCGTTCATGTATGCCTTCAAGTGAGTCGGTGCCCTGGCCCCTGACTCATTGTACACAATGAGTCAGGGGCCAGGGCACCGACTCATTGGGCGTATTACTTGCGAGTGGGACACACGTCGACGAGAAAGCATTCACCGCATTTGGGGTTCTTGGCGTTGCAAATCTCTCGACCGAAGAGAATCCATTGATGGTTGACGGGCTCCCAGAGATCCTGAGGGATGATTTTCAGCAAGTCCTGTTCGGTTTTCGACGGGTCTTTGGCATTCGAGAGCTTCAACTTGTGGGCGATTCGGAAGACATGCGTGTCCACAGCGATACCTTCGACGATGCCGAAGCCGGCGTTCATCACGATATTTGCCGTTTTACGTCCAACGCCGGGCAGTTTCTGCAGCTCCTCGTACGTGCGTGGCACCTCTCCTCCGTATTCGGATAGCACCATCTGGGCGCACTTGATGCAGTTCGCTGCCTTGACGCGGAAGAAGCCAATCGACCGCAGTATCTCCTCGACGTCATGCACATCGGCTGCGGCAAGATCCTCGATGGTGGGGAAGCGCTTCCACAGCACGGGCGTGACCTTGTTCACGGCGGCATCGGTCGTTTGCGCTGACAGCAGTACGGCAATGGTCAAGCGGAACGGGTCGCCTCCAAAATCGAGGGCAGGTTGTGCGGCAGGGTAGTGCTCGCCCATGCGCTCGCAGACGACAAGCGCGCGTTCCCGTTTTGATTTCAAAGACTCTCGTGGCATGGCATCCCCGCTCAGTCGAATTGTTGTTTCCGCTATTGTAGTTGATAGACGGTTCGCCTATGGGCAGCCTGTTGATAACATGCGGCATTGCGAAAACGCAAGAGGGGCGAGCGCGAAGCTCGCCCCTCCTGTTCAGCTTTCTACGATTGTGGTGCGGTTTCTTGCGGTTGTAGTGCAATTCCTTAGCTGAAGAGTTGGCGTGTTCCATTGGCTGCCAGCGCGAAACCGCCGACGATCGACAAGAGTCCGGGCCCGGGGAGGAGGAGCATCGGGATGCCGATCATGACCAGTCCGGTGCCAACGGCGATCTGCGCGATGCTACCGATAACGGACCCGCCGCTCTTGGAGTACGCGACGGAGTCCGTGTTCGAGTAGGTGTAAACGGTGCCGAAGGGAGGGGTGTGCATGGCACCTCGCGTATGGGCGCTGCCCTGCGCGCGATGCCCAGACGAAGTCTTCCAACTTGGCTGCTGATGCGATGCGCTTTGGGAGCTCGAACGCGAACCGCTCGGCTTTTGATTGCTCGAGGGGTTGATGGGGGTTACGTCAATGATAGGTTGGTGGTTGCTCATGGTGCGCTCCGCTCGTCTGAAGTGCTCTTTCAATTGTCATTATACGGGCGTGCCTGAAGTGTGCCTGAAACGGACAACGGCGCGAAATCGGCGCGTTGACATTCTGTAAAACTCATCACATCCGTTTCGTCGTGCGACAAAGAGAGTGCGATAAAATGGCTGATGAGCGCATCTGACGCGATGCACTACGATTGCGTCGAAGGTAAGGCAGGAAACGTATGACGATTGCAATGGAACGAGACTATCGGCTGCTGTGGATGCATTTCGACCGATACGGGCGCATGCAGCCTGCAGCGATGCTCGAGATTTTTCAAGATCTGGCAATCGCGCATGCTGAAGAGCTGGGCATCGGGCGCAGTGCGATGCTCGAGAAGAACGTTGTCTGGGTGGTCATCCGCACGAAACTCGAGGTTCTGCGCGAACCGAAGTACAACACGATTGTTACGGCGCGCACGTGGCCGCATTCGCTCTCGAAGTTCTCGTTCATCCGCGACTTCACGATACGCGACGAGCGGGGTGACGTTCTGGTGAAGGCGACGCAGGAATGGGTGCTCATGAATTTCGAGACCCGCAGGTTTTCTTCTGCGAAAGATGCCTATCACGGAGCGAACGATTTCGACGAGGCGCGCGCGTTCGAGCAGAAGCCCCGCAAGATTGCAGATTTCGAGATCGAGGGCGAGCCGACGCTCGTCGTCACACCTGCCTACACCGACATCGATGTGAACGGGCATGTGAACAACGCCGTTTATCCGAACTATGTCATGAACGCGCTCAACCCTGGACCCGAAGGTTCCTTGCGCACGTTCCAGATCGATTACCGCCACGAAGTGTTGCCGGATGTACCGCTTTCGCTGTACGTGCATCATGAAGACGAGTCTGTTCGGGTGAAAGCCATCAACCCTGAGGGTACCGTGCTGTTTGCAAGTGCTCTCGAATACAACAAGTAGGTGCGCAATCCCAGGAAGGGAGCGAACATGTCAGAGTTAGCAACGCGTTTCGGCCAGTTCGGTGTAGCTCAACTCCAACGTGCTCGGCTTGCAGTCAAGCCGCGTCTGATGCAAGGCGCGGGCATTCTCGTCCGTGTGCCTGAAATGTTGGCTGACCGCGGTATTGATACTGTTCTCATCGTGACTACCGAAGGGTTTGTGAGCAGGGGGACCGTCGATTCGCTTGTCGGGAATCTACGCGCTCACGGGGTTACTCCCGTTGTGTTCTCGGACGTGAACCCCGACCCCGATATCGAATGCATTGTTCGTGCAGCTGACAAGTACCGTCACAACGATTGCCAAGCCATCGTCGCCCTCGGTGGGGGATCGGCGATTGATTGCGCGAAAGTCGTCGGAGCTCTTGCGGTCAATCCAAAGCGTGATGTGCGTTCGCTCATGGGTGTCATGCGCGTGCGGGCCAAGACACCGTTTCTCGTGGCTGTGCCTACGACAGCGGGCACGGGCTCTGAAGTGACGTCAACTGCTGTCGTGACCGACGTCGAGCGTCAACGCAAATTTGCCATCGATGACCTTGCGCTCATACCCGATGTGGCGGTGCTCGATCCAGAGCTGCTCGTTGACCTTCCACCAGCCATGACTGCCTATACGGGCATGGATGCCTTGACCCATGCGGTCGAGGCCTACACGAATCGGTTTGGTTCGGCGGCTTCGCGCCGTTACGCCAAACAGGCTGTCGACCTTATCTTCAAGCACCTTAAAGCATCCTATGACGATGGCGCGAACCTCGAGCACAGAGAACAGATGCTGTTGGCGTCATACTATGCCGGCATTGCGTTCTCGAATGCGATGGTTGGCTATGTGCATGCGCTTGCGCACGGCATTGGCGCCCGCTACCACGTGCAGCACGGTCTCGCCAATGCGGTGTTGTTGCCCATCGTGATGGAGCAATACGGCGCAGATGCAGAGCCTCGGTTGGCAGAGCTTGCAGAGGTCATCGGCATCGTGGACGGATCTGCACACGATCGTGCACAGCAGTTCATCGCTCGCATCCGCGGGCTTGACGCGCAGCTTGGCATCCCTGAAACAATCCCTGAGATCCGCGCTGCCGATATTCCACAACTGGCGGCGGAGGCCGAGGAAGAAGCCAATCCAGCCTACCCGGTACCCGTCATTTGGGAGCAGTTCATGTTCGAGATGGTCTTGCTCCTCGCTGCTGGTGCCTTCACGGTCGAACGCGAGCCCGAAGAGCGAAGCGCAGCTCAGGGTGGTGTTGCTGAGCAAACGCGCATCACCGAGCGCGGTCCGCTGCTTGACGAGGCGGGTAAACTGGTCACGCCAGGCTGGGCGACATCACTCCTGCTCGACTACGACCGCTCGCGTATCGCGGCATCGAAACTTCGCATCAAAGAATGGGATTACTACCTGGTCAACGATGATGAGTATGCCCTGGCGTTCACCATCGGCGACTTGGGCTACATCACAATGGTGTCCGCGTCGCTGCTCGATTTCAACAAGGGTACGTTCATCACCGAGAGCACGTTAGGTGTCTTGCCGCTTGGCAAGCTTGGGCTCCCGGCGACATCTGCCGAAGGGGTCACCCGCTACGAGGATAAGCGGGCGAACATGTGCTTCAGCGTTGTCGATGGCGCGCGTTTGCTCAACGTCGAGTTCGGCGATTTCAAGGATGGTCAGCCCTTGCATGCCGAAATAGTGCTCAACGACGAGCCACGCGATTCCATGGTCATCGCGACGCCTTGGGCAGAAGACCCCACCGCGTTCTATTACAACCAGAAGATTGTCGCCATGCGGGCTATGGGCTCGTTCAGCGTGGGCGACTTGCATCATACGTTCAACTCTCAGTCTGCGTTCGGCTTGCTCGATTGGGGCCGCGGTGTGTGGACGCGCGACAACACGTGGTACTGGGGCGTAGCGCAGGGCATGCAAAACGGCCATCGGGTCGGCTTCAATCTCGGCTACGGCTTCGGGGATACAAGCGCTGCTTCGGAAAACATGTTCTTCCTCGATGGTATCGCCCACAAGCTCGGGCGTGTCGATTTCGGCGTGCCTTTGAAAGATGCGGCAGCTGACAAGGTGGGGGAGCGTTTCGATCTCATGAGCCCATGGCACATGACCGATGATGAAGGCCGTCTCGACCTCGTGTTCGCGCCGCAGATCGACCGCTTCGATTTCATCGATTTCAAGGCAATCGTTTCCGACCAGCATCAGGTGTTCGGATTGCTCACAGGTCACGTTGTCCTCGATGATGGCGCCGTTTTCGAGATCGAGAACCTGCGCGGGTCTGCCGAGGTTATTCATAACATGTACTAGCTGCGAGTTTGTGCAAAGCGAATTACCAGACAGCTTACCAGGTAACCTGTCTGGTGGGTAACCTGTCTGGTGCATCGCGGTCATATGGAGGAAGGCATGAGGACATTCATAGCACTGGAGTTGCCCGAGCGATTCGCGGGCGAGGTATCCCAACTCTCGCGTGTGCTGTCATACGAGATTGAGGGTCGCTACGGCGAACGTGGTAGCCACAACATCGTGCTCGCGTTCCTCGGTGACATCAACGATGGGCAGCTTGTTCCGGTGATCGCGGCGATGAATGCCGCAGCTGGCTTTGCACATCCTGTGCCGTTGTCAGCCGACAAATTGGGCAAGTTCGGCAAGAGGTCGGACGCAACGCTGTGGCTTGGTATCAAGCGCTCCACCGAGTTGGACAAACTGGTCGGCGATCTGTGGGGCTTGCTCGATAAACGCAACATCGACTTCGACCAACGACCTTTCAAGCCACATGTCACGATTGCGCGTCATGCGAAGATGTTCGATCCGCTTCCTGAGGCGCTTCCTTTTCCCACCGATGACGTTGCGACCAAGATAACGCTGTTCAAGAGCGAGATGAATCGCAAAGGTGCCATCTACACGCCGCTTTACAGTCTGGAGCTTTCTTAAAACCAGACAGTTACCTGGTAACCTGTCTGGTTAACGCTTCGCGGGTCTCACGAGGCATTTCTCGCCGTAGCCGATGAGATCGGTGCGGCCTGCCTTGCGCAGCGCTTCGCGCACGAGGTCGCGATTGCGCGGATTGCGGTATTGGATGAGCGCGCGCTGCATCGCCTTCTCGTGCGGCGACTTGGGAACGTACACCGGCTTCATCGTACGTGGGTCGACGCCGGTGAAATAGATGCAGGTTGAAATCGTCGAAGGCGTCGGGTAGAAATCCTGTACCTGCTCGGGGTTGTACCCGAGGTCGCGGCAGTATTCCGCCAGCTCGACAGCTTCCGTGAGCGTCGAGCCGGGATGGGATGACATGAGATAGGGAACAAGGTACTGTTTCTTTCCCAGTTTGCGGTTGATGCGCTCGTATTCGCGCACGAACTCGTCATAGACGGCGCGGCTCGGTTTCCCCATGATTGAGAGCACCGAATCCGAGATGTGCTCGGGTGCCACTTTCAACTGACCGCTCACATGGTGTTCGACGAGCTCGCGGATGAACGTGTGGTCGGGATCGAGCATCGCGTAGTCGAAGCGGATGCCGCTTCGTACGAAAACCTTCTTGACTTTGGGCAACGCGCGCAGCTTGCGCAGCAGTTCGAGGTAGTCTTCATGCGTAACGCGCAATTGCTTGCACGGTACGGGCGACAGGCATCGCTTGTTAGTGCACGCTCCATGGGTGAGCTGCTTTTCGCAGGCGGGGATGCGGAAATTGGCGGTTGGCCCGCCAACATCGTGGATGTATCCCTTGAAATCGGGTTCGTCGCACAAGGCTTGCGCTTCGGCAAGAATCGATTCGTGACTCCGTGCTTGAATGATACGTCCCTGGTGGAAGTTCAACGCGCAAAACGAGCAGTCGCCGATGCATCCACGGTTGCTGATCAAGCTGAATTTGACTTCCGAGAATGCGGGAATGCCACCTTGGGCGTCATAGGAAGGATGCCATGTGCGCTCGTAGGGGAGCGCGTAGACCGCATCCATCTCCTCGGTGGTCAAAGGCTCGGAAGGTGGGTTTTGCACGACGAAGACATCGTGCGGATACTCCTCGATGAGCGCGTGCGCCGAGAACGGGTCGAGGTTCTCATGCTGCGTGGCGAAGCTACGGGCATAGTTCAGCTTATCGGCTTGCATGCTTTCGAAACTCGGCAACGTGATGGCATCGAATACATGCTCGACATTTCGCGTGCGGTAGACCGTCCCGGGAATGAACGTGAGATCCTCAACGGCCAGGCCGGCGTCGAGAGCATCGGCTATGGCGACAATCGATTTTTCGCCCATTCCGTACGAGATGAGGTCCGCGCCCGAATCGATGAGCACCGACCGTTTGAGCTTGTCGGACCAATAGTCGTAGTGGGCGAGTCTGCGTAAGCTCGCTTCGATGCCGCCCAGGATGATGGGCGTTTTCTTGTAGGTACGTCGTATCAGGTTGCCGTAGACGACACAGGCATGGTCGGGGCGCAGGCCCGTCTTTCCACCAGGGGAGTAAGCATCGGATTTGCGGCGCTTTTTCGCGACGGTGTAGTGGTTGACCATCGAGTCCATGTTTCCCGAAGAAACGAGGAATCCAAGACGTGGTTCGCCGAACACGTCGATGCTTTTCGGGTCGCGCCAGTCGGGCTGGGCGATGATGCCCACGCGATATCCATTCGCTTCGAGTAGACGGGTGATGATGGCGCTGCCGAACGACGGGTGGTCGACATATGCATCGCCAACCACGTATACGAAGTCCACGGCGTCCCAGCCGCGGTTGCGCATCTCTCGTCTGTTCATGGGAGGAAAAGCCATACGGCTATTGTAGGTGATTTCCCAGTGAGTCACATGCCAAAGCCGACTGCGTGGACGGTCTTCGCCGCTTGCGAGGCATCAGCTTAGATAATACGTAGATTGGTCGAGTTGCTGTAGGCAAGGACCGTCCATACATTCGGCTTTGATGGCAGGCTTTAGGCGAGAACCATCCCAGGAATCAGCCCGCGTTCGTCTTTTTCACCACATCCAATCCGCCAGCCATCTTTTACACTTCCGAAACGTTCGGACATACAGCCGCTCGTACAATGCTTTCAGTTGCAAGACGTGAGCATACGGCCACGTCATCCGATTGAAGGAGTTCAGCATGTCCTACGTAGACGACGTCCTCGCCGACGTCAAGAAGAAAAACGCAAACGAGCCCGAGTTTATTCAGGCCGTTACCGAGGTGCTCGAATCGCTGCGCGTGGTCGTCGAGAGCGACCCGATTTACCAAGAGCACGCAATCCTCGAGCGTATCGTCGAGCCTGAGCGCGTGATCATGTTCCGCGTCCCGTGGGTTGATGACGAGGGCAAGGTCCAGGTCAACCGCGGTTACCGCGTGCAGTTCAACAGCGCCATCGGCCCCTACAAGGGCGGTCTGCGCTTCAACCCCACCGTCTATCTGGGTATGCTCAAGTTCCTCGGCTTCGAGCAGATCTTCAAGAACAGCCTCACCACGCTGCCCATGGGCGGCGGCAAGGGCGGCTCCGACTTCGACCCCAAGGGCAAGTCCAACATGGAGGTCATGCGTTTCTGCCAGTCCTTCATGACCGAGCTGTACCGCCATATCGGTCCTGACACTGACGTTCCGGCAGGTGACCTGGGCGTTGGCGGTCGCGAGGTCGCCTACATGTACGGCCAGTACAAGCGCTTGAGCAATGAGTGGACTGGCACGATGACGGGCAAGGGCTTGAGCTTTGGTGGCTCGCTCGCCCGCACCGAGGCCACCGGCTACGGTTTGGTTTACTTTGTTAACGAGTACCTGCAGTGGCGTGCTGATTCCTTCGAGGATAAAACCGTTGTCGTGCATGGTTCCGGCAACGTCGCCATCTATGCTATCCAGAAGGTCGAGCAGCTTGGTGGCAAGGTTGTTGCCTGCTCCGACACCAAGGGTTGGGTCTACGACGAGGAAGGCATCAGCGTTGAAGCGCTCGAGGCCATTTACAAAGCGAAGCGTTCCGGTCACGACAAGGGCGTGAGCCTGGCTATGTACACCGACTACCGTCCGAAGGCCCAATATCACGCAGAGGACGGTCGTGGTGTTTGGGGCGTTCCGTGCGACATTGCGCTTCCGTGCGCACGCGAGAACACGCTTCTGATTGAAGATGCCGTGAAGCTCGTCGCCAATGGCTGCAAGATCGTGGGCGAGGGTGCCAACATGCCCACTACGCTCGAGGCGACGACCTACCTGCAGGAACACGGCGTGGCATTCTTCCCTGGCAAGGCGGCAAACGCCGGTGGCGTTGCCGTGTCCGGTCTCGAAATGTCGCAGAATGCCGAGCATCTGTCCTGGACGTTTGAGGAAGTTGACGCAAAGTTGCAGGAAATCATGAAGAACATCTACCATTCCTGCGCCATTGCTGCCAAGGAGTACGGCATGGAGGGCAATTATGTCGCCGGCGCCAACATCGCAGGCTTCAAGAAGGTTGCCGATGCCATGATCGCTCAGGGCGTTTGCTAATCGCTCCGCCATCATAGGCTGATCGAATGCGCCACTGGTGATCCGGTGGCGCATTTGTTTTAACTTTCGGCGTTAGTGCGAGTTAAGTTAAGCGGGGGAACACCCGGGAATCCGTGCTAGACAGACGAAGAGAACCTTTCGATATCCTATGGGTGTCGAAGCCAAGAATAGAAAAGACGAAGAGAACCTTTCGATATCCTATGGGTGTCGAAGCCAAGAATAGAAAGGTTCTCCAATGACGGATTCTATCATTCTCGAACGCGTCGCCGACGCCGCGGCGGACTGCTTCTACGGCGAGCTGTTGCGAACCGAGGACCTCGGGGCTTTCGAGCAGATTGTCGCAGCGGACACGCGCCTGATGGCGTCGATGGTGCTGCGCAAGTGCTTAGAGCGCTTCGATTCGGATCTCCGCGACAACATGCCGCCGAAGTGGTCCGTCCACGAATCCGCGCAGAGGACGCTGGTGACGCTCGTGGGCGTCGTGACGTTCGAGCGCACGATTTTCCTGGACGAGTTCGGGCGGCGCCGCGCATGGGCCGACGAGCTTTTGGGCATCCCGTCGCGGGCCAGGCTGTCGGCCTGCGCGTTCCTGTGGATCGCGTCGCATGCGGCCGAGCTCTCGTATCGCAAGACGGCGGCCGAGTTCATCGCGCTGACGTCCGCATCCATCAGCCACGTCACCGTGATGAACGTCGTGCACCGCGAGGGCGCGCTGCTCAGGGAGTCCGGGGGCGAGTTCGCCCGCGACGGCATGCGGGTGAGCCAGGACGTCCTGTTCGTGGAATCCGACGGGCTCTGGGTGCACCTGCAAGAGCACGAGCACAGGGACGAGGCGCTGCCGCGCTTCCTCTACGAGCAGGCCAGGAAGACGAAGTCCTTCGAGCTCAAGATCGCCGCGCTCTACGCCGGCAAGGCCAAAGTGGCGCCCGGGCGCTACGAACGCGGCGGGCTCTGCCTGACCTGCCTCGACGGAGATGCGGACGCGTTCTGGGAGCGTGCGTGGGAGATGCTCGTCGAGAACTACGAGGAAGCCGACGTCGACCGCATCGCCGTGGGCGGCGACGGCGCCGAGTGGTGCGGGCCGGAGCGCGTCGGGGCCAGGGCCGCCGCCGGCTGCGCCGTCGACTACACGCTCGATTTCTTCCACATCATGGAAAAGGTGACGCGCGCCTTCCCCGACGAGGGCTCGCCGAAGCGGGAATGGGCCGTGAACCTGGCCGTGCGCGGCAAGGGCAAGCAGCTTGCGCGCATGTGCGAGCGGATCGCGGCCAAGATGAAGGCGGGAAGCGCGCGCGGCAAGGTGTCCGATCTGGCGACGTACGCTGCCAACCACGCTGGCGGGATCCGCCCGCCCAGACGCGAGCTCGGCACGATGGAGGGCACGAACTCGCATGTCGGCGCGGCGAGGCTCAAGGGCCAGGGCAGGTCGTGGTCGCGCGCCGGCGCCGAGGCGATGTGCTTGATCAGGTGCGCCATCATGACCGGCAGGGCGCTGGTCGCGCCGCCTGCGCGCGCATGGTTCACGGAGCGCGAGCTGGCGGCCGAGGCGGCGTCGCTTCCCAAGTTCGCGTCGCAGGTCCCGGAGACGTCGGGCAAGGGCAAGGAGTACCCGTACAGGTCCAAGCCGCTTTCCAAGAACGTCACGATCCCGCTGTCGTATCGCGGCTAGCTCACGCCGCGCGCAAGCGCGGCATTCATGCAGCCGCGCGACGCGGCACCCGCAGGTCGGGATGACTTGCACGCGCGCGCATTATCAAAGAGCACGCGCGCGGATGCTCCCCGATCAAGGAAGGCAGCCCTTCGCGCGGCTAAATGACGGCCCGGCTCCGCCGGGCATGGCCGACCGCGCCCCGAATTGGCGGAAACGCCGTTCGGTTGGCTCTCGGCGCGTGCTATCATCGTCGCGTCAGTGAAAGCCGGCTCTCTTCTTTGCCTGGCGCTGATCTCCGGAGGGGCGTGAAGGCCTCCAATCCCGATAAACTTAACTCGCAC
>CACZIP010000006.1 GCA_902781245.1 uncultured Coriobacteriaceae bacterium
CAAGGAGCTCGCAGCCACCATCCCGGCATGGTCGACCGTCGTTCTGACGCTCTGCATCCCGTTCGCCCTCGGCTTCATCTGCACGCTCGTCTTCGTCAAGGAGACCGGCGGCAAGACCATGGACCAGCTGTCCGCCGAAGCCTCCGGCGACCTGGGCGACACCGGCACCTCGAAGTTCATCATCATGATGGTCATCGTCGCCTTCCTCGCCCTCATGTGCATCGTCTTCCCGCTGCTCCCGGCTGGCACCTTCGGCGTTGGCCCGGACGGCACGCCGCTGCAGTTCGCGAAGACCGCGATGGCACTGCCGCTCATGGCGACCGGCATGCTGCTCCCGTTCCTGTTCTTCTTCATCTTCGCCGGCCCGCTGGCCCTCAAGAAGGACTAACATCGTTGGCATCCTTGGCGTGATGAGCTGAACACAGCTCGAGAGTTCGCAAGGGCCCCCGATTTGTCGGGGGCCCTTTTGCGTACAAGAACTCAACATCGTTTCTGCGTCGATGGAGCTGCGATGATGGTTGACGTGAAAACAAACTGCTCTCCTGGCGAGGGATTGATGAAAGGAGCCAGGAGAGCAGCGCCCGTTTCCGCAGGAGGCGTAGGAATCAGGTGGAACCTGAACACCTGCGGCAGGTAGCGTTCGTCACGAAGACGCGCCGTGAAACAGGCTGCAACGGCGCTGGGCGGCAAGCGCATGGGGAAATAAAGATTGCGTTGGTGCCGCGCGTTACGGCTTTGCAAATCTGTAAGCGCTCTACCCAGAACAGCATCGACAGCGTACAGAGTTCGTATTAACTGGGCATGAACGAATACACGCATGACTGTTCATGCACGATGCCATGAAGATCGCTGCTGAAATGATTGGGGACGAATTGTTGAGCCGAAGCGCAGGTTCATCAGAACGCGCATGGCGTGCGGGGGTATTAAATGATGGGATATACTGTCATATTATGAAAACGATTGAAGAACAGAGCAAATCGCTTGCCGTTATGCAGCGCATTCCAAATGCGTTGTCCATTGCGCGGATTCCTCTTTCACTTTCGCTTTTGCTGGTAATGCCGTTTTCTGTGCCGTTCTTCGCGTTGTACATCCTGTGCGGTGCAACCGACGCGCTCGATGGTTTCATCGCGCGTAGATTCAACGCAATGAGCGCCCTTGGGGCGCGGCTCGACAGCCTTGCCGACTTCGTGTTCTTCGGAGTGGCGTTGTACGTGTTTCTTACCGCTTTGCCCATCCCCGCATTTCTCATCTTGTGGGCCATCTGCATTGTGGCCGTTCGCTTCATGGGGCTTGGGCGTGCGTTCTCGAAGTACAAGGAGTGGGCTGCGCTGCACACGTATGCATATAAGATTGCGGGCTTCGTGTTCTTCTTCTTTCCGTTCCTCGCGGCACTTTTGGGTGTTGTCACTGCGGGCATCATGCTGTGCGGCATCGCCACCCTGGCCACTGCCGAGGAAATCTACATCAACGAGCATGCCGATACGTTGAACGTGAACATCAGGGGCGCTTCGGAGCTTCGCGATCACGAGCTTCCCAGTGGGAGATAGAAAATGGCACACCGTTCCCTGGGAACGGTGTGCCATTTCGATTCGAAAGAGCTTAACGGATAGCTACTGCGCCAAGCGCTGTGAACCCTCGAATGTGAAGCGGCCCATCTTGGTGCCACCTAGGATATGCACATGCAGATGGCCGACTGTTGCTGCCGAGTCGGGGCCGGTGTTGAGGATCGAGCGGTAGCCCGACTCGCCGACGCCCTTGATCTTGGCAACCTCGGGGACAACCTTCATGAGCTTGCCGAGCAGCTCTTCGGGCACGTCGTCCTGCAGATTCTCGTAGTGCTGTTTCGGGATGACGAGCGTGTGGATCGGTGTTTCGGGCTCGATGTCGTCGAATGCGTAGAACAGATCGTCCTCGTACACTTTCTTCGACGGAATTTCGCCGGCGATGATCTTGCAGAACAGGCAGTCGTCCATGATGGTTCCCTTTCAGTTGTTGCGACTCAGGTAACGTATGCAGCATACCGCATAACAGAGCTGCAAGTAACATTCTTTACCGTGTCGAAATTGTATATACTGCGATTATGGTCGTAATTGTGGGATAGCCAGAAGGGGTCGCCTTTTTGGTCGCAAAGAGGAACTGGGGGCATCATGTCATTTGATACCAGCAACATCAGCAAGCTCGGGTTCGGTTGCATGCGCTTCATAGGGCGTGAGGACGATACCATCGACATAGAGGACACCTCGAAGATGATCGACGCCTACATGCAGGCGGGAGGCAACTACTTCGACACAGCCTGGGCGTACCCCAACAGCGAGAAGGCGCTGCGCCAGGCGCTCGTCGAGCGTTATCCGCGTGACTCGTTCTACATTGCCGACAAATGCGTGGCTTGGACATGCTGCGATGGTCCCGAGGATCTCGAGAAGCAGTTGCAGGAATCGCTCGAGAACTTGGGTGTCGAATACTTCGACCTGTACCTCATGCACAACTTGGGCGGCGTTCGCACGGCCAAGTTCGAGGAATACAACACGTGGGAGTTCGTGAAGAGCGTGAAGGAGCGCGGCTTGGCCAAGCACATCGGCTTCTCGGCGCATTGCACGCCCGAGGAACTCGAGAAGTTCATCGCAGACTACCCCGAAGCCGAGATGGTGCAGTTGCAGGTCAATTACCTCGATTGGGATAGCCCTTCGTTCCGTGAGCGCGAATGCGTCGAGATTGCACGTGCGCATGGTCTGCCTGTTGCCGTCATGGAGCCGGTCAAGGGCGGTCTTTTGGCTGATCCTTCGAAAGCTGTGAAGGCGATTCTCGACGAGGCCATGCCGAACGATTCCTATGCTACCGCGGCGTTGCGTTTCGCAGCGAGCGTCGACGGCGTCTACACCACGCTGTCGGGTATGAGCACCATCGAGCAGGTCGAGGACAACATGCGCGTGTTCGCCGACTTCAAACCTTTGACGGCGGACGAGCAGGATGCCATCAAGCGCGCTCAGGTCGCCATGACCGAAAGCGGTATCGTGCCGTGCACGGGTTGCGATTACTGTGCCAAGGTGTGCCCGCAGGGCATCGGCATCTCGGGAGCTATGACAGCGCTCAACTACTACATCAACTTTGAAGATCCGTATGCAGCCAACTACCAGCTTGGTTTCGTCGTGCGTTTCAATGCAGGCAAGAAGATGCCAGACGAATGCATCCGCTGCGGTGCTTGCGAGGAGGCGTGCCCGCAAGGCATTAAGATTCTCGACTGCTTTGACCGCATCGAGCAGGAAATCACCCCGTATCGCAAGGCTAACGTGCTCATGCGATACAAATAGCGTTCAAGTGACGCCGGTTTAGCTGCGCGCCTTTTACGCGGCATTGAGATGGCGCTTCGCGCAATATGCACGAGGCGCCATTGTTTTACGCGAAAAAATTGTGTGCAATTAAATTGTGAACAGGCAAAACGTAAAGACTAGCAATTATCGCAGTTACGTTGGCAACTCGTTGTTCCTAGCATGCAAGCTGAGAAATTGGCTAGCGCCGTGGTAGCGGTGCAGGAAATCTGGGGGAATGCATGTTAGAGGTCAAAACGAAGACGCTGCTGTCCATCGCGGGCGTGTTCTGGTTGATAGCGGGCATCAACGTTGCCGTCGTGGGCGTGAGAGCATATTACGTTGCTGCGGAAGGAGCGGCCCCGTTGGTCATTGCACTGCTCGTCATTGGCACCATTGCGGTGTTCGCATTGTTCTTCTTCCGCATTTTCAAACCGTACTCCGCGAAGCATGCGCGACGTGTCGACGAGATGAACGAGGATCGCGTGTCAGCATTGCGCTTCATGGATCGCAAAGGCTACATCATGATTGCGTTCATGATTGCCCTGGGCGCCGGCTTGCGGTTGAGCGGTTTCGTGCCCGACTGGTTTATCGCGTTCTTCTATGTGGGGCTGGGTGTTGCACTTGCGCTCACAGGTGCGTTGTTTCTGGTCGATTGGCGAAGGCGGTGCTAGATAGGGAAAGAGTGTTTTGTGCGTTTGTTCTGCTTTGTAGAGCGTGAATGGACATTTGCAGAATAAGTGTCACTAGACGAGCAATTTGGGTTTCGAGATAATCAAGGATAACTTGCAAACAGTCTGGCGTTGCAGGTCGGGAGGACCTCTTCAAGACGTCAGGCGAATGACAGCTGTCGTGGGGTGTGGCAACAGGTCAGCCTCGAGATAGGACGGGTGGAGCATGAATACGAAAACCAAACGTCGCATGGTTGCGGTGACGGGCGTTATCGTCATCGTTCTCATCGTGGTGCTTGCTGTTGTCGGTGGCAACTCGGCTGCCAAAACGGTCACGGTTTCCGAGGCGGTTGCGCTCCAGGGTGACAACAAGATTCAAGTGACGGGCAACGTAGCCGAGAACTCGTTCGATATCGAGGGCGACACGCTCACGTTCAAGATCTACGACGCTGAATCCGACCCTGCGGCATCGCGGTTGCTTGACGTGCGCTACGACGGCGGGGTCTCTGCCACGTTCGGAAACGACGTCACAGCCATCTGCACGGGCAAGAAGGGCGCTGACGGCGTGCTCGTGTGTTCTGAGCTTGTCACGAAATGCCCGTCGAAATACGAGAATGCCGAAGGCTCGCTTTCCGTTGCCGACTTGCTGGGCTATGGCGATTCGGTGTTCGACAAACCTGTGAAGGTCTCGGGCGTCATGAAGACGGGCACGCTCGCGGGCGTCGATGCTGCACAGCGTTTCGTGCTCGTTGATCCCGAATCGGGTGCCGAGCTGCCTGTCAAGTACGACGGCGCGTTGTCCGATGAGACAGGTGAAGGAACGCACGTCGTGCTCACCGGTTCAATCGGCAGCACGGGTGCCTTCACGGCAACTGTCGTAGCGCTGGAGGGTTAACGCATGGCGACAGTGGGCTTCGTTTTTCTGGTAGCCGCGTTTGCAGCGGCTGTCGCGGCTGTTCTGTTGCTGTTGGCTGGCCGTTTCGCAAATAAATCCGCCCTTTCCAAGTTGGGGCACATCGGTGTGTTGGTGAGCGCAATCGCCCTTCTCGTCTGCTGCGGCGTACTCGTCGTGTGCTTCATGACTGGCGACGTGTCGATCAAATACGTGCTCGAGGAACGCTCGATGTCGACTGACGGCTTTGCATGGCTCTACAAGCTCTCGGGTCTGTGGGCTGGTCGATCGGGCTCGCTGCTGTTCTGGACGTTCCTGATTGCACTGTTCGGCGCAATCGTGTTCGTGCGTTCCCGGCTGCTTGATGGCGGCGATGAGAAGGCTGCCAGAATCGACGACATGGCCATGATGGTGATTTCCGTAGTCGTGGCAGTGTTCTGCGGTGTCTTGTTGTTCTCGTCAGGCAGCATGCCTTTCGAGCCCACGCCCGCAAACTACTTCGACGCGGACGGGCAGCTTACGCAGGCTGCGTCGATTTATTCCATGAACAAATTGCTCGAGCACTGGGCTATGGCCATCCATCCGCCCATGTTGTTCGTCGGCTACGCGGGCTTGACCGTCCCGTTCGCCTACGCCATGGCGGCCCTCATCGAAGGTGACTATTCGAAGGTTTGGGTCGAGCGTGCTACGCGCTTTGTGCTGGCCAGCTGGTTGTTCCTCGGTGCAGGCATCGGTTTGGGCGCAGTATGGGCCTACGTGGTGCTCGGCTGGGGCGGCTATTGGGGCTGGGATCCGGTAGAGAACGCGAGCCTTCTTTCGTGGCTCGTGTGCGTGGCGCTCGTGCACACGTTCACGGTCTATCGTCAACGCGGCGCGTTCAAACGTTGGGCTGTCATGTGTTCGTGTTTGGCGTTCACGTTCGTAATCGTTGCGACTTTCATCACGCGTTCGGGCATCGTGCAGTCGGTGCATGCGTTCTCGGGCGATCCTGTTTCGCTCGTACTGTTCGGCGGCCTGATTGCCGTGTCGATTGTAATTCCTGTCATCGGCATGGCGATCCGCTGGAAGTCGTTTGACGCCGACACGGAAGGCGCTGACGACGTCGAGAACATGTTCTCCAAGGATGCCGCCTATTACTTCAACAACGTGATAATGGTGTTGTTTGCGTTGTTGCTCACTTACATGACCCTTACGTCGGCGCTTCCCAAGTGGCTGCCGTTCGGCGGCGATTCGCTCGGCACGACTGCTTACGAAGCCATCGCCCGTCCGCTCGGCATCGTCTACCTGCTCATCTTGGCGATATGTCCGTTGCTTGCATGGGGGAAGACCGATCCGAAGAAGTTCTTGCGCCAGGCGCGCATACCAGCGGTCTGCGCAGTCGTTTTGTTCGCGTTTTTGGCATTCTGGTGGGCAACGCGGCTCGTGCCTGTCTACGACGCGATGATGGCCAAGGGGAACGCCAACTCGCAGACGCTGCTCGAAGCCGGTCCGCGTTGGTACTACAACGGATTGGCGCTCGTGGGCTTGCTCGTAGCCAGCTTGCTGTTCTTCAATGCCCTGTTCGTGTTCGAGCGTAATGTGCGCGTGCCGAGCAAGCGCGCTGCCGCCATCGGCGGGTCGTTCGCGCATATAGCGATGGGCGTTATCTTGATCGGCCTCATCGGGTCGTCCATGTATGTCTACGAGCAGACGGGCTACATGCAGACGGAGGAGGAAAACACTGGCGAGGCGGTTTCGACCATCGTGGCAGCTGAACCGTTTGAAGTGCAGGAATACCGTCTCGAGTATGCGAGCGACTCGATTGTCAACAACAGCGAAGCTGACAATACAATGCTCTACGAGGTAACGTTTGACGTCTACAAGAACGATCGTTTCGTGGGACAGGTGAGTCCTTCGGTTCAGCTCGATGCGATGACGCAACAGCAAAAGCTCAACGCAGGCGTTATCAGCTTCCCCGAAGAGGACCTGTTCGTGGTTTACCGCGGCGTCAACCAGAATAGCGATTTCTCGCTCGATGTGCGCGTGAACCAGTTCATCATGCTTGTGTGGATCGGTTTCGGTATGTTGATGGTCGGCACATTGTTCGCCCTTATCGGCCCGCGACGGGCAGGGAGGCGCGATGAGCGCGGTTGAGGCCAAGCATCTCTCCAAGGTTTTCGGCACGCGCAAGGCGGTCGATGACGTGTCGTTCGAGTTGCCTGAGGGCTCGTTTCTGTCGATTTTCGGACCAAACGGTGCTGGCAAGACGACTCTTTTGCGTGTTCTGTCGACGCTTGCACGTCCAACGAGCGGCGAGGCCTTAGTCGCTGGCGTCGACGTGCGTGAAGAGCCCGATGAGGCGCGTGAGCACATCGGCTTCATCTCGCATCAGTCGATGCTCTACCCCGATCTCACGGCAGAGGAGAACCTGTTGCTCTACGCGAGGCTCTACGGCGTGGAAGACCCCGAAGCGCGCGTTACCGAGCTGCTCGATGCAGTTGGCCTCGCGCATCGCAAGCTCGACTTGGTGCGCACGTTCTCGCGCGGTATGACGCAACGAGTCTCTATCGCGCGTGCGCTCGTGCACGATCCCGACGTGGTGTTCCTCGACGAGCCGTACTCGGGGCTCGATCCGCATGCAGTTGAGATTTTCGACGAGCTCATCGAATCGGTTCGTGGCGATCGCACGTTCGTCATGGTGAGCCATGACCTCGCGAAGGGGTTTGCCATGTGCACGCATGCGCTCGTGCTGGCGCGGGGCCGCATCGTTGCGTTCGCTCCGAAAGCCGAGCTCGACTACGATGAGTTTGCCGGGCTGTATCGCGACACGGTCGGCATGGGGGTGGCGTAGATGGCGCGCGTTTCCGTGACAAAGCCCTCTACGTTTCAGCAGTACAAGACGCTGCTTGGGAAAGACTTGCGTCAGGAATTCCGCACGCGTGAGATGCTCACGTCCATGGGTATCTACGCGTTCCTCGTCATCATCGTCTATGGCGCGGCGCTTGCGCTTACGGCGCGGAATCTCGATATCATGCGCATGGGTGGTGGCTTGTTGTGGGTGCTCATCGTGTTCACATCGCTTCTTGGTTTGGCGCGTTCGTTCGCGCACGAGAAGGAACAAGGTTGCATGGAGGGCATTCTCATGGTGCCGCTTGACCGGTCGGTTGTCTTCCTTGCAAAGACGACGGCGAACTTCCTGTTCATGCTCGTGGTCGAGGTCATAGCTGTTCCGCTGTTCTATTTCTTCTTCATGTCCGCCGAGCAGGTCGCTCCATCGTTCGTCTGGATCGTCGTGCCCCTGCTCGTGGGAACGCTCGGTATGGCAGGCATTGGAACGATGCTTTCGACCATCACGATGAACACGCGTGCGAAAGACGTCATGCTCGCCGTGCTGTTCATTCCGTTCATCTACCCGTTGCTCTACGCGTGTGTCACCGCCACGACGACCGCCATCATGGGCACTGAGTTCTGGATCGATTTCTTCGTCATGCCGCTTGTGCTCGCGTGCGGCTACGACGTGGTGATGTTGCTGGTGTGTTGGGTGCTGTACGACTTCGTCGTCAGCGCTTGATAGGCTTGGCAATTTTGGGTTAGTCCCCAAGTTGCCAAATTGGAAAGGATGCCAATGGTAAACAAAGGGAAGAAAGTGGTGAAAGTGCCCGAAGCGGGGCAGTGGCCTGACAAAGTCACGTTGCCGGCGTTGATAGCAGGTACCGTGCTGACGACGGCCGGGTTCCTCATGGCGTTTTTCTATGCAGCGCCAGTGAACGGCGCGGCTTTGGATGCGCCTGAGTTGGTCGGCGATGTGATGGTCACCCATCAGCAATTGCTTAGCCAGAAGATCTTCTACTTCCACATGCCCGTTGCCATCGTGTCGTTCGTGGCGCTTGTCTTCGCGGCATACTACGCCATCCGCTTCCTGACGACGCGTGAACAACGCTTCGACACCTGCTCGCGCATCGCAATGGAGATTTCTCTGCTGTTCGTGGTGTTCACCATGATCACCGGCGATTTGTGGACCCGCTTCGAATGGGGCGTATGGTGGACCTGGGAGCCTCGTCTGACCACCTACCTCATCTTGATGCTGATCGTCATTGCGTACTTCGTGTTGCGCAATGCCGTTGACGACCCTGAGCGCCGAGCAGTCTATTCGAGTGTTGTAAGCATCATCGCGCTTGTCGATGTACCGATTTGCTTCATGATCACGCGGCTCATCCCGTCGAGCATTCATCCGGTTGTTGCCCGCGAGGGCGGCATGTCGCCTGACATGGCTGCGACCGTGGTCGTCGTCATGATCGGCATGATGCTCGTTGCGTTCGGCTTGTACCGCCTGCGTTTCCGCCAAGCCCGCTTGCAAGAGCGTATGGATGCGCTGAAAGAACAGCTTGAAGACTAAACGAGCCACTTTGACAGTCAAAGTGACTCGTTTCGAAAGGAGAAAACGATGAACCCGATTCTCGCCGATATCTACAGCACCGTGATTCCCAGCGCTCCGTTTGTCATTGCCGCATACGCAATCGTATGGGCGGCTTTGCTCGTCTACGTGATCATGACGGTCCGTGGCCTCAAGAAGACCGAAGCTCAGATGGCCCTCCTAGAAGAAGCCGTGAAAAACAAAATGAGCTAGCGAGCTGAAAGATGCTTGAGTTTGCCCTGCGGGAATTGCCCGAAGTTGTTCGTTCACCGCTTGCAAAGAATAAAAGAAGCTAGCGAGTGGAAAGATGCGATCGATGCAATGGGCTGACGGCAGGATGAGTGAGGTCAAGTAAAAATCGTCGAGAGACCTTGGCTCGAGCGATTTTTACGTCGAACGAAACCTGCCGTCAGCCCATTGCAGATAAGAAGGCGCCTATTCTGCGAGACCCCAGGCTCGTGCCAACGTCGCAATCCCGCTATCGATGGAATCGTACGGAATGCCGGCATATCCGATGAGCACGTAGCGCCAATCCTCAGGAGCGTCGCCCGCCCAATAGCGGAGAGTGGGGTAGATGCTCACATCGGCTTTCGCGGCCGCTTCGATGAGTTCGTCTTCGGTACGCCCATCGTTGGTTTTGACTAGAACGAACAAGCTGCTCAGTCCCTCGACGATTTCAATCGAGTCCCCCATGCGCTCTGTGAGCGACTTGATGAGCTGCTGGCGTTTGTGATGGGCAGACGTGCGAACCTTGCGGATGTGGGTGCGCCAAAGCCCTTCCCTCATGAATGCGGCCATGGAGGCTTGGGTCTGCCAAGGGACTTGCGGATGTGCGTCACGATGTTGCCGTTGCCACTCGAGCATGAGCTGCGGAGGAAGCACGGCGTAGCTCAGGCAAATTGCAGGTGAAAACGAGCTCGAGAACGTTCCCAGCGAAATGACGCGGCCAGCGCGGTCGAGTGCTGCGAGCGAGGGCGTGCGTGCGACGCCCGACTGGAATTCCCAGCCGTATTCGTCGTCGATAAGGTAAGCTCCAGTCTCCTCCGCCCATTTGATCAAGCCTTTTCGCACGTCGATGGGCATCGGATGGTTTGTGGGGAACTGACATGCAGGCGTGGTGAACACCACGTTGGCTCCTTCAACGTTGAGCTTCGCTTCCTCCCATGTGGGGAAGGGGAAGATCGGGTTGGCCTTCACGTTGAAGCCTCGCGTTCGCAATGCTCTGCGGATCTCGTCATATCCTGGCTCCTCCATTGCGAACGTCGTGGAGGAGGGGTCAAACAAAGACATGATCGAGGACATGAGGTCGCGGGTCGTCGGCATGACGAGAATCTGCTCCGGTAAGCAATTCAGGCCGTATTCGCTGCTTAGATAATGTGCGATTTGCTTGCGCAGTTCTGATAAGCCTTGGCGGTCGTTGTAGATACATGACAGCTCGGCTCCTTGGCTGAAATAGATTTCACGCGAAATACGAGCCCATGCCGTGAATGGGAATGTGCTTGCATCGACAACGTCGTATGCGAAGTTGTAGCGCTGATTCTCCCGCGTTTTGTAGTTGACTTCAGATTGCAGGAGCTCGACGAGGGCGTCTTGGTATTCGGAGCTGTACTCCTCGACTGGATTTGAGGGCTTAATGTCATTTTCGCAGATCGTGTATCCACTGCCGCGTCGTGCGCTCACATAGCCTTCTTCTGTCAGACGCTGATAGGCAAGTTCGATGGTCGTGTTGGACACGCCGAGCTCGCGTGCGCACTCGCGAATGGAAGGCAGTTTCTTTCCTGCCGGGTAGAGGCCGTTCTCGATTCCACGGGCGATTTGCTCGTAAACTTGGTAATAGAACGGGGCGGGGCTATTCCTGTCGATAATTGGCATAGTGGCGCCTTTCCATTTGGCTAAATATGAGCAAATCTAACTATAAATCCAGCTATAGTACCAATCCGTTTATCATGCTTAATTCTAGACGGGAAGAGCTCTCGAAAGTGCCCCGATTATTGAATCTCAAAGTGTACATATTGTTTGGGGACAGCTGGATAGTTTCACCGACTAATGTCCAGCGCAGGGGCATAAAATGCCAATAGAGCGGTATACTTCGAACATGGATGCTTTTAACGAAAAACTCATCGAGCTTCCTGATGCCGATCTGTATCTGTTCGGTTGTGGTAAAGCACGCCAAGCATACCGTCTGTTCGGCTGTCACAAGCTCGAGGCGGGCGAAATTCCCGCGAACGAAGACCTCTACCGTTTCGTCGTTTGGGCGCCCCGCGCGAAGTCTGTAAGCGTTGTGGGCGATTTCAACGAATGGGACGAGACCGCAAACCCGATGAAAGAAGTGCGTCACGGCATTTTCGCCTGCATCATAGCGGGCCTCGAGGACGGCTCGTCTTACAAGTACAGCATCGTCGGTGCCGACGGCGAGACGCGGCTCAAGGCCGACCCGTTTGCGTTCCATGCCGAGAATGGTCTGGCAACGGCTTCCAAAGTATGGAGCCTCGACGGCTTCGACTGGCGTGACGATGGCTGGCTGGCGAAACGCGCTCAGGCGGACGTGTTGCACGCGCCCATGTCGATTTACGAGCTTCAGATTGGTTCGTGGCGCATTCCCGAAGGGCGCGAGTTCCCCAATTACCGCGAGGTTGCCGATCAGCTCGTCGAGTATTGCAACAAGATGGGCTACACCCATGTCGAGCTGTTGCCCATCACCGAGTACCCGTTGCCGATGTCGTGGGGCTATCAGGCCACTGGCTATTATTCGCCCACATCGCGCTATGGCACGCCGCAAGATTTCATGTATTTAGTCGACACGCTGCATGCTGCAGGCATCGGCGTCATTCTCGATTGGGTGCCGGCGCATTTCCCGAAAGACGCGTTTGCGTTGGCGAAATTCGACGGCACGCCGCTGTACGAATACGCAGATCCACGGCTCGGCGAGCACGCCGAGTGGGGCACGCTCGTGTTCGACTACTCGAAGCCCGAAATCGTGAGCTTCCTCATTTCGTCGGCCATGTTCTTCTTCGACGTGTATCACATCGATGGCATCCGCGTCGATGCTGTCACGTCGATGCTCTACCTTGATTACGCGCGTACCGAATGGGTTCCCAACAAAGATGGCGGCAACATCAACCTCGAAGCGGTTGAGTTCTTGCGCAACCTCAACGAGGCTGTTCTCTCGACGCACCCAGGCGCTATGACCATCGCCGAGGAATCGACCGCATTCCCGCTCGTCACCTGTCCTCCGTACGATGGCGGTCTCGGTTTCACATTCAAGTGGGACATGGGCTTCATGCACGACATGCTCGAGTACTGCTCGATGGACTCCCTGTTCCGCCGCGACCACCACAACAAGCTGACGTTCGGCATGGTCTACGCATTCTCGGAGAACTATGTGCTTGCGTTCAGCCACGACGAGGTCGTGCACGGCAAGCGCTCGATGGTCGACAAGATGTTCGGCGAGTATCTGCAGAAGTTCTCGACGCTGCGCGCCCTCATGGGTTGGCAATTCGCAAGGCCTGGCAAGAAACTCACCTTCATGGGCTCCGAATTCGCGCAGTTCATCGAGTGGGATTACAAGAAACAGCTCGATTGGTTCCTGCTCGATTATCCGATCCATTCGGGCATGCAGGCCTACAGTGCCGAGTTGAACAAGTTCTATCGCGATCATGCTGCTCTTTGGAAAATCGACGATGGGTGGGCCGGTTTCGGTTGGACCAACGTTGACGACCGCGATGAGAGCTCCATCGCGTTCATGCGCTACGCCAACGATGGCAGCCCCGATGTCATGTGCTGCTGCAACTTCACGCCGAATCCGGCCATAGGGTTCAAGGTGGGCTTGCCTGCCGAGGGCACGTTGACCGAGGTGCTCAACAGTGACGATGCGCGATTCGGCGGCACGGGCGTTTCGAACGAGAAGCCTGTGGAGTCGGTTGACGAACCGTTCGGCGATTTGCCTTGCAGCGCGCAGATCACGCTGCCGCCGCTGTCAGCCGTTTACTTCGAGTTCAAGCGTGCGCCGGAGAAGAAGACGAAGAAGGCAGCAAGCAAGAAAAATGCCACATCCCAGAAGACGCGTGGCACTGCTTCTAAAAAATAGGGGGAGAGTACTGGCGGGTTGCGGTTGGCCTCGCGCCTGTCGGTTGAGCGCAAGGAGGATTACATGAACGAACGGAAAGAATGCGTGGCCATGATTTTGGCCGGCGGTCAAGGGAGCCGTCTAGGCGTACTCACCCGTTGGCGCGCAAAGCCCGCGGTGCCGTATGGCGGCAAGTACCGGATCATCGACTTCCCCCTGTCAAACTGCACCAATTCGGGCATCGACGTCGTCGGTGTGCTGACGCAGTACGAGCCGTTCGTTCTGAACAGTTACATCGGCAACGGTGCTCCATGGGATTTGAACACCAACAACGGCGGTGCTTACGTGCTGTCGCCCTACACGCATGTAGGCGACGAAGGTCGTTGGTTCGAGGGCACGGCCGATGCGATTTACCAGAACATCCGCTTCATCGACCGGTTCGATCCCGACTTCATCGTGGTGCTTTCGGGCGACCACATCTACAAGATGGACTACAGTGCCATGGTCGAGTTCCACAAGGACAACGACGCTGACACCACGATTGCCGTCATGCCCGTGCCAATCGAGGAGGCGAGCCGTTTCGGCATCCTTGCAACGGACGAGAATGGTCAGGTCACCGACTTCGTCGAGAAACCGGCCAACCCGCCGAGCAACCTCGCTTCGATGGGCATTTACGTGTTCAGCTGGCAGAAGGTACGCGCGTACCTCGTGGACGACGCCGCTTCCGAGACGAGCAGCCACGACTTCGGCAAGGACGTCATCCCCGCTATGCTCGCAGGCAATGAGCGCCTCTTCGCATACCGCTTCGAAGGCTACTGGCGCGACGTCGGCACGATTGACAGTCTCTGGGAAGCCAACATGGATTTGCTCGACAGCGAATCCGGACTCGATTTGGCTGACGATTCGTGGAAGATCTATTCGCGAAACCCGAACTTGCCTGCGGCGCGCATTGGTGTTGGCGCCGAGCTCGACGAATGCATGGTAGCTGAGGGCTGCGGGGTCGAAGGCTTTGTCAAGCACAGCTTGCTGTTCCAGGATGTGTATGTCAAAAAGGGCGCGAAGGTGATCGATAGCGTCGTTATGGCGGGTGCCTGCATCGAAGAAGGAGCCGTTGTCGAGCGGGCTGTGGTAGCTGAAGACGTTGTGGTCGGTGCGGGAGCGCATATCGGCGAGCCGGGTGGCGATTTCGTCGTCTTGGGTCCCGGCGCGCGCATCGGAGCTGGTGTAACAGTGGCGGCGGGCTTGTCCGTCGAACCCGATGCGGTCATCGAGTCCGAATCCGATCTGGAAAAGCAATAGGGGGCGCTCATCATGAAAGACACCTTTGCCATCATATATGCAGGTCACGGCAATCCTCTGCTCGGTGACTTGATTGCACACCGTGCCGTGTCGGCATTGCCCCTCGCAGGTCGTTATCGCACCATCGACGTGCTGCTCTCGAACATAGCGCAGAGCGGCATCCGCGACGTGGGCGTCATCATGCAGCGCAACTTCCAATCGCTCGTCGAGCACATCGGCTCGGGCGATGCATGGGATCTCAACAGCAAGAGCGGCGGTGTGGCTTTGCTGACGCCGTTTGACCAGGGTTTGGGCACGGGCCTCTACCGTGGTTTCGGCGATGCGCTGTTCGCCAAGCGTTACTATGTCGACCGCCAGCATTCGAAGTACGCCCTGCTGCTCGCATCCGACATGGTCTACCGCGAAGACTATACCCGCATGCTCGAGCATCACGAGAAGACGGGCGCCGACATTACAGTGCTGTACTCGCGTGAGTTGCGCCTTGGTTTGGGCGATCCCACTCATCTCGCCAATCTTCATATCGACGAGAGCGGATGGGTGCGCGGTGCTGATTTCAGGCCAGTCGGCCTCGAGGGTGGCTGCTTCAACCTGGGAGCATCCATCATGGAGAAAGACCTGCTCATGCGTCTGGTCGAGAACGCATGCGCCCAAGGCAAGTACGATTTCGTTTCCGATATCATCGAGCCGGCATTGTCGACTCACAAGGTTGCAGCGCTCGAGCATACGGGCTATTCAGGGCGCTTGACCACGGTGAAGTCGTACTACGATATGATGCGCGACATGCTCGATTTCGATGTCCGCCAAGAGCTGTTCTACGATCATGGTCCTGTCTACACGCGCGTGATGGATGCTCCGCCCGTTCGTTATGTCAAAGGCTGCGAAGTCGAGAACAGCGTGTTCGGCAATGGTTGCGTGGTCGAAGGCCGCGTGACTGGTAGTGTGGTCTTCCGCGGAGTTACTATCGAGAAAGGCGCACGAGTCGAGAATTGCGTTATCATGCAAGACTCGCATATTGGCGAAGGTGCATGTTTGAAGAACGTCATCATCGACAAGGACGTTGTCGTCGGGCCAGATGCGCGCTTGATCGGTACGCCTGATGCGCAGCTTGTTGTGCGTAAGGGTTCGATCGTCGAGTAGTGTTTTTCGCGCTTCGCGCGACGCTCTTTGGATATGTGAGCAAAACGTGTAAAAGGGCTTGCCCTTTTACACGTTTTCACGATAGGAGGAAATAGCATGGCAACGAGAAAAACAGCTGGCGCAACCGGGGCTTCCAAGCCCACAGCCAAGCCGCGGGCGACCAAGGCCGTCCAGGAAGAGAAAACCGTCGCGGCAAAGGCAAAGGTCGAGGTTGAGGAGAAGCCGAAGGCCGCGCCTGCTTCTGAGGTCAAAGTAGAACCGAAGGCCGAGACGGCGGCAAAGAAGCCTGCAGCGAAGAAGGCCGAGGCTGAAAAGCCTGCAGCTAAGAAGACCGCTGCGAAGAAGCCTGCAGAAGAAAAGCCGGCAGCTGCAGAGGAAAAACCGGCAGCTAAGAAGACTGCTGCTGCAGAGAAGCCGGTGGCGAAAAAGACTGTGGCGGAAAAGCCAGCAACCAAGAAGCCGGCAGCGAAGACGGTTGCTGCAGAGAAGCCGGTGGAGAAGAAGTCGGCATCCAAGGTAGAGCCGAAACCCGAGCTGAAACCCGAGGTTAAAGAGGAGCCGAAGTTGGAATCAGCGGAAAAGAAGCCCGCAGCTAAGAAGCCTGTGGCAAAGAAGGCTGCCACGAAGAAGCCGGCAACGAAGAAAACGACATCCAAGGCTAAGCACGAACCTGAGCCTGAGCCTGAGTTGAAGCCGGCGCCCGAGCCCGAGTCTAAACCTGAGCCCAAACCTGAGCCGAAGCCCGAACCGAAACCGGAGCCCGCGCCCGAGCCTGCACCTGCATCGGAGCCCGAGCCTGCACCCGCACCCGAGCCCGCACCCGAGCCCGAGCCTGCACCCGAGCCAGAGCCGCAGTCCGAGCCTGAGGTTGAGGAGGCTATAGCACCTGTGCTCGAGGAAATCGCCGAAGTTTTGGCGGAGGAGCGTGAGCAGCAGTCCGAATACGCAGGCGTCGGTGGCGTGCTGATTGCTGCAGCTGAATGCGCTCCGCTCGTGAAGGTGGGTGGCTTGGCCGATGTCGTGGGCGCTCTTCCGAAATACTTGAAGAAGCTTGGCATCGACGCACGCATCATCATGCCGCTCCATCGTCAGGTAAAGGAAAAGTACTTCGACCAGACCCAGCACATGTGCGATTTCCAGGCGAGCCTCGGCTGGCGCTCGCAGTACGTCGGCCTCGAGAAGCTCGAGCTAGACGGCACGATTTATTACTTCATCGACAACGAGTTCTATTTTGGTGGTCCCATTTATTGCGGTGGCGAGTTCGAGGGCGAACAGTATGCGTTCTTCGCCCGCGCGGTCATGGACGCCATCCCGCAGCTCGATTTCGATGTGCGCATCCTGCATTGCAATGACTGGCACACGGCTATGATGCCGCTACTCGCCAAGACCCAGTATCAGGAAGGCATGCAAGCAGGGCTTCGTACGGTACTGACCATTCACAACCTGTTCTTCCAGGGTCAGTTCAGCCATGAGTTCGATCGCGATTTGCTGCGCGTTGACGACTCGTTGGCAACTCCCCAGTTCATCGAACACTATGGTTGCGACAATATGCTGAAAGCCGGCATCGTGTTTGCAGACAAGGTGACGACTGTCAGCCCCACCTATTCTCAGGAAATCTGCGGTCCCGATTTGGGCGAGAGCCTCGACGGCGTGCTGCGCACGCGCGGCGGCGACCTGTGGGGCATCCTCAACGGCATCGACGTTGACGTATGGGATCCCCAGACCGATCCCGCGCTGCCGCAACGCTATTCCACGAAGAGCCTGTGGCGCAAGGAAAAGAACCGCGAGGCACTGCTCGAGGAGCTCGGGCTTGCGCCGGCTGGCGAAAACACCCCCGTCATCGCGATGGTGGGGCGTTTGACGCCGCAAAAGGGCATCGATCTGGTCAAGTGCGTGCTGGACGACATCATGGCCGAGGATGTGCGCATGATCATCCTGGGGTCCGGCGATGCCGAGTACGAGGACTTCCTGCGCGATGCCGAGAATCGCTACAAGGGCCGTTTGTGCTCCTACATCGGCTACAACGGCGAGCTGTCGCACCGTATCTATGCAGGTGCTGACCTCTTCCTCATGCCGTCGCTCTTCGAGCCGTGCGGCATCTCGCAGATGATCTCGATGCGTTACGGCACATTGCCCATCGTGCGCGAGACCGGTGGCTTGAAAGACACCGTCATCCCGTACAACGAGTTTACGGGCGAGGGCACCGGTTTCTCGTTTGCCAACTACAACGCTCACGAGATGCTCGGCGTCATCCGTTACGCTCTGAGCGTTTGGCGTAACCCCGAGGCACGCAAGCGCCTCATGACGCAGGCCATGGAAGCTGATTTCAGCTTCGACCGCTGCGCACGCACCTATGCCGAGCTGTACAAGACGCTCTAGGGCTTATCAATTTGCGTCGAAAAGGGGACTTCCCTTTTCGACGCAAAACTAAAAGCATCTGGCGAACAAGCTAGGTAAAAGGCATGTTCCGAAAAGGATTGCTCCTTTTCGGAACAAAGCCTGACGGTGGGGTTTCTGGTGTCAGGCTTTCAATCGATTGAAAGATAGGTTTATGGCTAAAAAGACAACTGTCGACAAGAAGAAGGTCGCCGAAGTGCGCGAGCGCATCGAGAAGCGCGTGCGACGCGAATTCGGCGTGACGGCCGAAGCGGCTGTACTTCCCCAGATTTATCAAGCAGCGGCGCTTTGCGTCCGCGATGAGGTCATGGACGTGTTCTCCGCCGAGCGCACACGCTCGCAAACATCGGGCGACAAATGCCTCATCTACCTGTGCGCTGAGTTCCTTATTGGGCGCGCATTTTCGAACAACCTCGTGAACCTTGGTCTGTATGACACCTATGCTGCAGCGCTCGCAGAGATGGGCTACGATCTCGGTGATGTTGAGGAGCAAGAAGCTGACGCAGGTCTCGGCAACGGCGGCCTCGGCCGCCTTGCGGCTTGCTTCCTTGACAGCCTCTCGACGCTCGGCATGCCGGCCATGGGCTGTGGCATCCGCTATGAGTACGGCTTCTTCCGCCAGGAGATTCACGACGGCAAGCAGGTCGAATCGCCCGACGCTTGGCTCGAAAGCCGTGACGTCTGGTCGGCTGAGCGTGCTGACCGCGTGTTCGAGGTCAAGTTCGGCGGCACGGTCGAAGAGCTCTGGAGCGAAGACGGCAAGCTGAAAGTGGTCCAGCACGGCGCCCACACGGTGCTTGCCGAGGCGTGGGACATGCCCATCGTCGGCTATGACAGCACGTTGCCGGCAACGCTGCGCTTGTGGCGTGCCCGCTCGCCTCAGCAGATCGACCTTGCGCGCTTCAATCAGGGTCAGTACGAGACCGCGGTTGCCGAACGCGAGCTGGCGGAGTCGATTTCGAAGGTGCTTTATCCCGAAGATAGCCACGAGCGTGGTCAGGAGCTGCGCCTGCGCCAGTTCTACTTCCTCGTTTCGGCGACGATGCAGTCGGTCGTCAACGCGCACAAGCGCCATTACGGCGATTTGCGCACCCTGCCTGACAAGATCGCTATCCAGATCAACGATACGCACCCAGCGCTCGCCATCCCCGAGCTCATCCGCATCCTCATCGACGAGGAAGACTTCACGTGGGAAGAAGCGGTCGACATTGCTCAGCGTACGTTCAACTACACGAATCACACGGTCATGCCCGAGGCGCTCGAGAAGTGGTCGGCGCATACCATGCAGCGTTTGCTGCCGCGCATTTACCGCATCATCGAGACCATTGACGGCCGTTTCCGCGAACGCATCTGGCAGCAGTACCCTGGCGACTCCGACCTCGTCACGCGTCTTGCGATCATCCAGGGTGGACAGGTGCGCATGGCGAACCTGTGCGTGCTCGGCAGCGGTCACGTCAATGGCGTCTCCCAGCTGCACGGCCAGATTCTCCGCACGTCGCTGTTCCGCGATTTCTATACGGCATATCCCGAGCGTTTCATCGGCATCACCAACGGTGTCACGCAGCGTCGTTGGCTCGGTGTTGCCAACCCCGGTCTGAGGAAGCTCGTCGATGACACGATCGGCGAGGGCTTCATGAAGGATTGGCGCAAGATCGCCGAACTCGAGCCCTATGCGCAGGATGCTGCGTTCCGCAAGGCGTTCGATGAGGTGAAGACCGACAACAAGCATTCGTTCGCCAAGTGGCTTGCTGCCAGCCGTGGTATCGAGATCAATCCCGACACCATCATCGATGCTCAGGCCAAACGCCTGCACGAATACAAGCGCCAGCTCATGAAGGCGCTGCACATACTGGCGCTCTACGACGACATCGTAGAAGGTCGCCTGACTGACTTCCCGCCCATGACCTTCGTGTTCGCGGCGAAGGCGGCGCCGGGTTATCGTCGCGCAAAGGACATCATCCGCCTGATCAACGCCATTTCGGCTCTTGTGGCTTCCGACGAGCGTACGCGCGACCTCATCACGGTCGTGTTCCTGCCGAACTACGATGTCACTGCTGCCCAGCACCTCGTATCTGCTGCCGACATCTCCGAGCAGATTTCAACGGCGGGCTTGGAGGCGTCGGGTACCGGCAACATGAAGTTCATGCTCAACGGTGCCATTACGCTCGGCACGATGGACGGTGCAAACGTCGAGATTGCCGAACAGGTCGGCCCCGATAACATCTTCATCTTCGGTGCTACGGTCGAAGATCTTGCGCGCATCCAGGCAGAGGGTTCGTACAATCCGCGCGGAATTGCCGAGTCGAACCCGCGCCTCATGCGCGCGCTCAACCATCTCGTCGATGGCAGTTTGCCCACGTCCGATGGCAGCCGCTTCGAGGATTTGTTCTACGCGTTGCGTCCCGATGGCGGTTGGGGAGACCCGTACTACGTCATGCTCGATTTCGCGCCGTACGACGAGCGGTTCTTCGATGCCATCAAAGCGTACCAAGATCGCGACCGTTGGCTGACAAGTGCGGTCATCAACACGGCAAAGGCGGGCTATTTCAGCTCGGACCGCTCGATTGAGGATTACAATACTCATATCTGGCATTTAAGGTAAGGAATTGAACGGGGTGCCCAGGCGCCCCGTTTCGTTTCAGGGGACAAGGGGAATGATATGGATATGGATGCCTTAGTGGCTGTAACAGACACCATCGATACCTATATGTACACCTACTTCTTGGTGTTCCTGCTCATTGCAGCGGGTCTGTACTTCACGATTCGCACCAAGGGTGTGCAGTTCACGCATCTGAAGGACATGTTCAAGGCTATCACCGAGAAGAAGCATGTCGAAGGTGGCAAGAGCGTGTCGTCATTCCAGGCCATGATGGTTTCGACGGCCTCCCGCGTGGGTACGGGCAACATTGCCGGTGTGGCTACCGCCATCGCGGTCGGCGGCCCGGGTGCCGTGTTCTGGATGTGGGTCATGGCGCTCATCAACGGCGCATCGGCATTCGTCGAGTCGACGCTCGCGCAGATCTGGAAAGTGAACGCGGGCAACGGCGAGTTTCGAGGCGGTCCTGCCTATTACATCGAGCAAGCGCTGCACAAGCGTTGGCTCGGCATCGTGTTCGCCATTTCGCTCATCTTCTGCTTCGCATTGGGCTTCAACGGTCTTCAGACCTACAACATGAGCTCGTCGATCGAGTACTTCTATAACCAGGCCGTCATTAACTCCGCAGGCGCGCCGGGCTACTTCGCAACGCAGATTCCGTTTGCCATCGGCTTGCTGCTGGCCACCGTTTTCGCATTTGTGCTGTTCGGCGGCACGCACCGCATCAGCTTCCTCACGTCTGCCATCGTGCCGGCGATGGCAATCCTCTACCTGGTGCTCGCCATCGTCATGGCCGTCATGAACGCCAGCGCGCTGCCGGCCGTGTTCGGGCTCATCTTCCAGGAGGCGTTCGACTTCGAATCGATCGTCGGCGGCTTCGCTGGATCCATGATCGTTCAGGGCATCAAACGCGGCCTGTTCTCCAACGAGGCAGGTATGGGTTCGGCTCCGAACGCCGCTGCTGCAGCCAGCGTATCGCATCCGGTCAAGCAGGGTCTCGTGCAGACGCTGTCGGTCTTCATCGACACGATCCTCATCTGCACCTGCTCGGCAGTTATGATCATGATCTTCGTCCAGGGTCACATGGAGCTCACGCCGTTCGGTGGTGCAGCTGACGGTCTGACGAACATGCCGCTCGTTCAGCAGACCATGCTGTACGCATTTGGCGATGCCGGCATCATTTTCATGACCATTGCCATCTTCGCGTTCGCGTTCTCGAGCCTCGTCGGCAACTACTACTACGCCGAACAGAACTTCAAGTTCATCACCCAGAGCAAGACCGCTCTTACGGTGTTCCGTCTCGTGTGTGCCGTCGTCGTGTTCTTCGGCGCCCAATCCACTCTGACGCTTGCGTGGAACCTGGCCGACATCTTCATGGGCATCCAGGCCTTCATCAACATCGTGGTCATCTTCCTGTTGGGCAAGTGGGCATTCGCCGCCCTCGACGACTACAAGGCCCAGAAGGCTCAGGGCCTCGATCCGGTCTTCGTGGCCGAGAGTTTCCCCGGCATGCCTGCCACCGAGTGCTGGCATGAGACGCGCGAAGAACTGCCGACCATCGACGAGGGCATCGTCTTCGGCGGGGGCGAGGAGTAGCGCAGCGCGCGAATCTCCAACTCTCGTGTTCAGGATCATTAGAATCGGGCATCGTTTTTCCATGCTGAAAAGGAGGGGTTCATGAGCGAAGCGACTCGATTCCAAAAAACTGGCGCCGAGCCTAAGAAGAGCGTGAATCTGACCACGTTGATCTTGATTTCGCTTGCTGCGGGCATTGTCGTCGGCATTATTTGCTCGGTTGCGGTGCCGGATGGGTCGCCTGTTGACGTCTACCTGATCGAGGGCGTTTTCTTCGTGCTCGGGCAATGGTTTATCAGGCTCATGCAGATGCTCGTCGTCCCCCTCGTGTTCTGCTCGATTGTGTGCGGCGCTGCCTCGATGAGCGATCCGAAGCTGCTCGGTAAAGTGGGTTTGGGCACAATCGTCATGTACCTG